>JALYVC010000409.1 GCA_030853445.1 Actinomycetota bacterium
CGGACCACGACACCTCACCCGACCCGGAAGTCGCCGCGAGCCTGATCATGGCCACCTTCGACGGCCTGATCATCCAATGGCTGCTCGACCCAGATCGCCTGCCCAACGGCCCACAGATCACTCAGACCGTGCAGCGAACGGCGCAGCTGACCTGAGCCGGCAGCGGTCAGCGTGTGCAGGCACGGTAGGTGGCCGGCTCGCAAGGGGGGACTTCCTCGCGGACCTCACCGCCACGAGCGCCGTCCGCTAGCAGGTCACTGATGAGGTCGCGTCGCTGGTCCTGCGCGCGGGTGACGTGTTCGCCGTGGTGCAGCAGAGCCAGGAACTCGATGTCGTCGCACTGGACGTTGTGGGGAAACCGACCGCCACAGATCGAGATCCCGGGACCTTCGACCCTGACCAGGCTTCACCCGGCAGGGGCACTCTGGCAGTGGAGCTCGGGATCGTCTCGGGCCAGTCGATCCGCGAGGGTGAGTCTCAAATGATGTGGTGGAACAACACCGGGTGGGGCGCCGGTAGCTGGCTGGCGATGAGTGTGATGATGGTGCTCTTCTGGGGCGGGTTGATTGCCCTGAGCGTGTGGCTGGTGCGGCGAACCCGGACATCCCCGCCGTCCGATCGGGGGCAGTCGGCCACGGATCACCGATCGGGGGCAGTCGGCCACGGATCACCCGGACCAGGTGCTGGCCGAGCGGTTCGCCCGCGGGGAGATCGACGAGGCCGAGTTCACTCGCAGCCGCACGATCCTGCACCCGCCCAGCGACCGCTTGTAGCCGATACAGGCGCCGGCTCGATGATGCACGCCTTCGGCGATGCAGCTCGTCGACCCGCAACGAAGACCCGCCACGGCAAGCTGACGATGGCGGCCCCAGGGGCGTGGATGCTCGTGAAGCACGGACTCGCGGTGGCCGGCGTCGGTCTCTTCTTCGTCCTCCTTAGGGCCCTACTCCTGCCCGAGGACCGTTGATATAGGGACGCGGACGCAACGGCCGTAAATGCGTTGATGCCAACACGGTGTATCCGGAGGCGATCGGTGCAGGCGTGTGGGCCACCCTGCGCAAGGCCACGCTGCGGTACGCCTCCCCGTGGTGCAGTTCGCAGGCTGCTTTGATTGATGCGCGCCTTCATGCTCCCGCGGCGACGAGGATCCCGTCGGTGACGAATCCGGCGAACAGACCAGCCAGCAGCCCGTACGCCATGAGGTCTGCCCGCTTGGCGCGCGACCCGACGTTGATGAGCTGGACGATGACATACACGATGCTGCCCGCGGCCAGCGAGAGGAAGGCAACAGAGACGGCCGTGTTCACGACCGCGTGACCGATCACCGTGCCTAGGAACGTCGGCCCGCCGGCGATGGTAGCCAGGGCCAGCAAGAAGCCCCACGACGGGATCTGGCGCACACCGGCGGCGTCGACATCCCCCGCCAGTGGAGCGACGATCCCGAACCCCTCGGTGGCGTTGTGCAGGGCGAACCCGATGACCAGCACCACCGCTAGCGTGATCTCGCCAGACGCGGCGGACTGGCCGATGGCCAGCCCCTCAGCGAAGTTGTGTGCGCCGATCCCGACCGCGATCAGCAGCGCGAGCCGCTGCGGCGCCGACCACCCCGCAATCCCGGATGGGCTCACCTCCGCGGTACCGACATGGGGCTGGCTCGCCTGCTCGTCCACGGACGAACCCGAGGCCTGCCCGCCAACCCGCGCCGCGGGGACCTGTGCAGGCGCTTGTTCGCCCGCGGCCCGCGACACGACCTTGCGCATCCACCCTTCGTAGGCCACTAACGTCAACAATCCGGCCGAGATGCCGGCGAGAAACAGCAGCCCGTACCCAGCCACCGGCGCGAATGTCGCCGACTCGGTATGCGTGGCCGCCAGGGCGGCGTCGACCGGCGCCCACGCCGCCGACAGGACGTCCCATAACAGAAACAGCAGCACCCCGACGGCGCTGGCGCTGAGGAAAACCGCTAGCTCCGGCCCGGGCCGACGCAACCGACCGACCGGCATCCCCACCAGGATTGTCGATCCGGCCACCAGACCCAGCACCAGGGTCATACCCAACCCCATTCGCGAGTCTCCTGTCCTTTGTCACGGCTACCGGCAGCCCGAGCAACCAAGGTTAGCCTAACTTTACTTGTCTGTCAGGAGGTTGGTCGGGACCTGCCCGACTCAGCGTTTCCCTCAGCGGCCCTACAGCACGATGACCCGGACCGGACTTGGCCACGAGGGCGTCGCTTTGGGAGTGGCGGTCACGTTCGGCGAGGCTAGGGAGCGCACCCCCGCCGTTGTCCGTCGCCGCGCCTAAGGTGGGCACCATGACCAGCACGGTAGGGGGCCGGGCGCCGCAGGCACGGCCCGGCCGACGCAGTTGGCAGCTGCTCGCGCTGGTCCTGCTTTTGTCGTGCGGGGTCGTTGCGATGCATAGCCTCGGGGCGGGCCACTCTCTCGGTCATGTCCCTGGCCCCACCATGGTCGCGGGCATCTCCCATGAGGTCCTTGCAGCGGCGGGCGAAGCGAGGCCTGACCAGGCCGCAACGGCCCATGCCGTATCCGGGTTGATCGCAGCGGGAACGCTGACCGCCGACCATCAGGTCGTCGACCTCGAGGCGTGGGGCTGCCCGCAATGCGCCGGCAACGCAGCACCCCTGCATGAGATGACGGGCGGTCACGACGGCCTGGCGATGTGTCTTGCCGTGTTGTGTCTGCTGGTGTGGGTGCTGCGTAGGTCGCGTCGGATTTCCGGCATCTTGTACAGATTCGGTGGGGCCGGTCGGCGTGCGTTCACGGGACTGGTCCGCGGCCCGCCGAGCTGTCGAGCACCCTCGTTGTCGGAGCTGTGCATCTGCCGAACGTGAGAACCCGCCCGCGCCTCACCCCTCGTCGGGTGGGCGCCGGCTTCTCACGCCAGTTGCTTCTTTCAGCTTTGACAACGAACAGAACGGACCACCTCATGAACCGTATGACTCGTCACGCCTTGACCGCCTCGGTCGGCGTACTCACCACCATCGCTCTGGCCGCGTGCGGGAACGCCAGCACACCTCCTGGTGCCACCGACCGGAACCTGGCCGGGACATCAGGAACGACGGCGGGGGCCACTGGCGCGACCACCCC
>JALYVC010000412.1 GCA_030853445.1 Actinomycetota bacterium
GCCCGCCGTCGTCACCCGCCGCCGGGCGTGAGCCCGTCGGGGGCGCGGACTAGGCTCGAACGGTGACGAGCGCGCCCCGCCCCCTGACCCTCCCCGCCGCCGAGGACGCCGAGACCTGGCTCGACCAGCGGTGTCGCACCGAGCTCGACCGGGCCCGCGAGCTCGTCGCGGCCCTCAAGACCGACCCGCCCACCGACGCCCTCACCGTCGTCGAGCAGTGGAACGCCATCAGCATCGCGCTCGGCAACGTCGGATCGTCCGCCTCGCTCTTCAGCGAGGTGCACCCGCTCGAGGCCGTGCGCACGCGGGCCGAGTCGGCCATGCAGGAGGTGCAGAAGCTCAGCACCGAGCTCAGCCTCGACGCCGACCTCCATGCCGTGCTGTCCGGCGTCGACGCGTCGGGCCTCGACCCGCTCGCGGCCCGTCTGCTGGAGAAGGAGCTGCTCGACTTCCACCGCGCCGGTGTCGACCGCGACGAGCCCACCCGCGAGCGGATCACGCAGCTGTCCCAGGAAGCCATTCTCGTCGGGCAGGAGTTCAGCAAGAACATCCGCGACGACGTGCGCACGATCAAGGTCAGCCCCGTGCAGCTCGACGGCCTTCCGCAGGACTGGGTCGACGCCCACCCGGTCGGTGACGACGGCCTGGTGACGCTGACGACCGACTACCCCGACGTGATCCCGTTCGCCACCTTCGGCCGTGACGCGGCCACCCGGCGCGAGCTGCGCGTGGCCTTCCTCAACCGCGGCTGGCCGGCCAACGATGCGCTCCTGCACCGGCTCTTCGACATCCGTCGCGAGCACGCGGCCCTCCTGGGCTACGCCGACTGGGCGGCCTTCGACGCCGAGGTCAAGATGATCAAGCAGGGGTCGGCGATCCCCACCTTCATCGACAAGATCGCCGACGCCGCGCTCGAGTCGGGCGTGCGCGACCGCCAGGTGCTGCTGGCCCGGATGCGGCAGGACGTGCCGGGCGCCGAGACCATCGACGCCGCCGACCAGGGCTACTACGCGGAGGCCGTGCGTCGCGAGCGCTTCGACGTCGACGCCCAGAAGGTGCGCACCTACTTCGACTTCTCCCGGGTGCGCCAGGGGCTGCTCGAGGTCACCGGGCGGCTCTTCGGCCTGACCTACCGCCCGGCGACCGACGCCGTCCTCTGGGACGAGGCGGTCGCGGCCTACGACGTGTTCCTCACCGACGACGAGTCAGCCGGCCCGCTGGGGCGCATCTACCTCGACCTGCACCCGCGCGACGGGAAGTACAAGCACGCGGCGCAGTTCGACCTCGCGCGTGGCGTGCGGGGGGCCGGCGACGTCGACCAGCTCGCCGAGGGCGTGCTCGTGTGCAACTTTCCGCGGGGCCTGATGGAGCACTCCGACGTCGTCACCCTCTTCCACGAGTTCGGGCACCTCGTGCACCACGTGCTCGCCGGCCAGGGGAAGTGGGCCCGCTTCTCGGGCGTCTCCACCGAGTGGGACTTCGTCGAGGCTCCGAGCCAGATGCTCGAGGAATGGGCGTGGGACCCCGACGTGCTGCGCACCTTCGCGCTCAACGGCGCCGGCGAGCAGATCCCCGCCGACCTGGTGGAGCGCATGCGCACCGCCGACGACTTCGGCAAGGGCTACTTCGCCCGCACGCAGATGTTCTACGCGGCGATGTCCTACCGGTTCCACGTCGACAACCCCGACGACCTCACCGAGGCGACGAAGCAGCTGCAGGCGAAGTACTCGCTCTTCCCCTACATCGAGGGCACCCACATGCCGGCCAGCTTCGGCCACCTCGAGGGCTACGGCTCGGGCTACTACACCTACATGTGGTCGCTCGTCATCGCCAAGGACATGTTCAGCGCCTTCGACAAGGACGACCTCTTCGCTCCCTGGGTGGCCCACCGCTACCGCGACCGGGTGCTCGCCCGCGGCGGGCAGCAGGACGCCGCCGACCTCGTCGCCGACTTCCTCGGCCGCCCCTACACCTTCGACGCGTATGCCGCGTGGCTGGCCGAGTGACCCGAGGCCCGTCTGCGGGTGACTGCGGTGCCCACGGGGTAAGGGCCTCCCATGACCAACCAGGAGGCTGACGCCGTCGTCATCGGTGCGGGCCCCAACGGGCTCGTCGCCGCCAACGCGCTGGTCGACGCCGGCTGGGACGTCGTCGTCCTCGAGGCCAACGACACGGTGGGAGGCGCCGTACGCAGTGCCGAGGTGACCCGCCCCGGCTTCGTCACCGACCTCTTCAGCGCGTTCTACCCGCTCGCCGCGGCCTCTTCGGTGATCCAGGGCCTGGAGCTGGAACACCACGGTCTGGCGTGGGAGCGCTCGCCCGACCCGCTGGCCCACGCCCTCGACGACGGGCGCAGTGTCGTGCTGCACGCCTCCGCGCACGACACGGCGGCCGGTCTCGACGAGCAGGCGCCCGGTGACGGTGACGCGTGGCTGGCCATGTTCGCCCAGTGGCAGAAGGTGCGCGACCCGCTGCTCGACGCGCTCTTCACGCCCTTTCCCCCGGTGCGACCGGTGACCCAGATGCTGCGTCGGGTCGGCACCTCGGGGATGCTGGACCTCGTCCGTCTCGGCCTGACGTCGGTGCGACGGCTGGGCCAGGAGCACTTCACCGGTGACGGCGCACCGCTGCTGCTCACCGGCAACGCCATGCACAGCGACCTGCCGCCCGACGGTGCGGGCAGCGGGCTCTTCGGCTGGCTGCTCGCCATGCTCGCCCAGGACGTGGGCTTCCCCGTGCCCCGCGGCGGGGCCGGAGAGCTGACGCAAGCGCTGGCCCGGCGGGTGACCTCGCTGGGGGGACAGGTCGTCACCGGTGCCCGGGTCACCTCGGTGCAGGTCTCCGGCGGGCGGGCCCGTGGGGTCGTCCTCGCCGACGGGTCGGTCGTGAGCGCCCGGCGGGCGGTCGTCGCCGACGTGTCCGCCCCGTCGCTGTACGGCGACCTCCTGGCGCCCGAGCACGTGCCGGCGTCCTTCCGGCGGGTGCTGGACCGTTTCGAGTGGGACGCGGCGACGATCAAGGTCAACTGGGCGGTGGGTCGGCCGGTGCCCTGGGCCTCGCCCGGCGCCGCGAAGGCCGGCACGGTGCACCTCGGTGTCGACCTCGACGGCTTCGTCGACTTCGGCGCCGACCTCACGACCGGTCGTGTCCCCCAGCGGCCGTTCATGCTCTTCGGCCAGATGACGACGGCCGACGCCACGCGCTCGCCCGCGGGCACGGAGTCGACCTGGGCCTACACGCACGTGCCCCGGTCGCTGCCGTGGGACCGCGCCGCCGTCGAGGCCCACGTCGAGCGGATGGAGGCGGCCGTCGAGCGGGTGGCTCCCGGGTTCGGTGCCGCGGTGCTCGACCGCACGGTGCAGGCGCCGACTGACCTCGAGGAGAGCGACGCCAACCTGTCGTTCGGTGCCATCAACGGAGGCACGTCCGGTCTGCACCAGCAGCTGGTCTTCCGCCCGACCACTGGTCTGGGACGAGCCGAGACCCCGATCCCGGGGCTGCTGCTGGCCAGTGCGTCAGCCCACCCCGGGGGTGGCGTGCACGGCGCCTGCGGGTGGAACGCGGCCCGCGCCGCCCTCGACGACGCCGGCCCGAAGCGGCTCGTGCACCAGGCGCTCGTGCGCAGCGCCTGGGCGCGACTGCTGCCCAAGGACTGACGGGGGACCTCGAGCGACCCCTACTCCGACGTGTCCTCCGAGCTCACCCCGACCGAGCGGCCCTCGGCGAGCAGGCCGAGCCGGTGCAGCGCCTCCCGGTTGCGCACGGCCATCAGCGGCTGCCGAAGCACCTTGGGCAGGACGAGCCCGGGGCCGCTGACCGCGTCCTCGAGCATGGCCACCTCGCAGTGGTCGTCGCCGACGGCCCGCAGCCTGATCTCGACCACGGCCTCACCGACCGGCCAGCCCTTGGCCCGCAGCACCAGCTGGTGGCCGGGGTCGGTGTGCAGCACCTCGGTGTGGTCGTCGATCACGGCGGGCCAGATGCCGAACGAGTGGTGCAGCCGGCTGCCCCTGGCGGGCCACGAGACGTCGACGTCACGTAGCCGCGAGGCGCCGACGACCCACGTGGCGTAGAGCCACCCGTCGGCGAGCACGTCCCACACCGCGTCGCTCGAGGCGTTCACCAGACGCCGCACGACGTGGTGCCCCTCGTCGGAAAGACCTTCAGCACCAGAGCTGGTCATCATCATCCTCAACCTCCCGCACCGAGGCGGCGAGGCACGAGACGGCGTACGGCGAGCAGGGCCGCACCTCCCACGGACAGCGCCATGGTCGCGGTCTGGGCCACCCTCGTGCCGGCGAAGTCGCCGCGGGTGGACTCTCCTGACGGCGTCGCCGCCAGCACGTTGCCCGGGGTGGGGTCCACCGCCTCGCGCCCCAGCCCACCGAGCTTCATCAGCGGGGTGACGATCAGGTCGAACACCCCTGGCAGCATGCGGAACCCGGCCACGGTGAGGGGGTTCGCCGGCCCCACCCCGGCGTCGCGCTGAGGGTGGTCGAGGCAGTGGACGATGGTGCGGGCGACGTGCTCCGGCGTGACCACCGGGGGCGGTGGGCGACCGTGCAGCCCGACGTACGTGCCGGCCTGGAGGTAGACCGGGGTGTCGACCCCGCCGGGGGAGACGAGGCTGACCTCGACGCCCGGTGTCGAGCGGGCCTCGATCTGCAGGCACCGCACGAGACCGTGCACGGCCCACTTCGCCGTGACGTAGGAGCTCATGTAGGGCGTCGCGATCTTGCCCAGGAGCGAGCCCACAACCACGAGCGAGCCGCCGCCCTGCCCGGCGAACTCCTGCAGCGACGCCCGCGCGACGTTGGCCGTGCCCACCAGCGTCACCTGAAGCGTCTGCTCGAAGACCTCCGGTGGCACGTCCTCGAAACGGCCGTAGGCCAGCACCGCTGCGCTGTGCACGACAGCGTCGACGCGCCCGAATCGGGACCGGGCCGCGGCGAAGAGCGCAGCGACGGCGTCGCGGTCGGAGACGTCGGTCGGCACGACGAGGGCCTCCCCGCTGACCCCCGACTCACCGAGACCGTCGGTCTCGAGCTCAGCGGCCGACAACCCTGCCTCGGATCGGGCTGCCAGGACGACGTGGTCGCCCCGAGCGCGTAGGCGCGCCACCGTCGCTCGGCCGATACCGCTCGACGCGCCGGTGACGATGACGACGCGCGGGGTGCCCGGTCTCACGTCACTCACGGGGTGAGCACGACCTTGATGCACCCGTCGGACTTCGTCTGGAACATCTCGTAGGCGCCGGGCGCCTGGTCGAGGGGGAGCACGTGGGTGGCCAGCTGCTCGGTGCCGAGCGGGTCGGCGTCGTCGAGCACGAGCGGCATGATGTCGTCGATCCAGCGCTTGACGTGGCACTGGCCCATCCGCACCTGGATGCCGCGGTCGAACATCTCCATCAGGGGAAGCGCGTCGACCTCGCCCCCGTAGACGCCCGAGATCGAGACGGTGCCGCCGCGGCGCACGCCCTTGAGGCACGCCTTGAGCGCGGTGAGGCGGTCGATGGCGATGTGGTCGATGAGGGGCCGGGCGATCGCGTCGGGCAACAGCCCCACCGCCGCCTGGGCGGTCTTGCTGAAGGTGGAGCCGTGCGCCTCCATGCCCACCGCCTCGACGATGCCGTCGGGCCCGCGGCCCCCGGTCATCTCGATGAGGGCCGAGGCGACGTCGTCGACGGTGCGCAGGTCGAGGGTCTCGACCCCGTGGGCGGCGGCCAGCGCGAGGCGCTCGGGCACGAGGTCGACCCCGATCACCCGCTCGGCGCCGAGGTGACGGGCGATGCGGGTGGCGAGCTGCCCGACCGGGCCCAGACCCACCACGGCGATGGTGCCGCCCTGGGGCACGTCGGCGTAGGCCACGGCCTGCCACGCGGTGGGGAGGATGTCAGAGAGGTAGAGGAAGCGCTGGTCCGAGGGACCCTGCGCCACCTTGATCGGGCCGAAGTGGGCCTGCGGCACCCGGAGGAGCTCCGCCTGGCCGCCGGGCACCGCACCGTAGAGCGAGGTGTAGCCGAACAGCGAGGCCCCCTTGCCCTGCTCGCGCACCTGGGTGGTCTCGCACTGGGCGAAGAGCCCGCGCGAGCACATCCAGCAGGAGCCGCAAGAGATGTTGAAGGGCACGACGACGCGGTCACCGGCCTTGATGTGGGTGACGTCTGAGCCGACCTCCTCGACGATGCCCATCGTCTCGTGGCCGAGGATGTCGCCGGGGGTGAGGTAGGCGCCGAGGACCTCGTAGAGGTGCAGGTCGGAGCCGCAGATGGCGGTCGAGGTGACCCGCACGATCGCGTCGGTGCTCACCTCGATGCGGGGGTCGGGCACCTCCTCGACCCTCACGTCGCGCTTTCCCTGCCAGGTCAGTGCCTTCATGCTGCTCCACTTCCGTCCGTACCGGTCGTCGTCGGGAAGGCACCTACCCGCGATGGGCGGGCCCGACGCGTGCACGGCGGGCCCGCGAGCCAGCCCCTCGGGTCTGCCGCGACCGGGCGAGCATCGCCCCCGGGCCAGCCGGGTACCCAACGGCTGGTCGGCGAGGCTGGCGGGGGCTCAGCCCGGCAGCACGTCGTAGCGGTCGGCCATCATCACCTTGTCCCACACGGCGACGAAGTCACGCACGAAGCGCTCGTGGCCTTCGCTGCCGTCGCTGCCGGCGTAGACCTCGACGACCGCGCGCAGCTGCGAGTTGGAGCCGAACAGCAGGTCGTTGCGCGAGGCCCGGTAGGCGACCTCGCCACCCTCGCGGTGGTCGAGGGTGAAGCTGGTGCCGGTCTCGTCGACCTTGCTCCACTCGTAGTCCATGCTCGCCACCGTCGTGAAGAAGTCGGTGGTGAGCTGGCCGACCCGGTCGGTGAAGACCCCGGTCGCGGACCCGTCGTGGTTGCAGCCCAGCACCCGCAGGCCACCGGTGAGGGCGACCCACTCCGGGGCGCTGAGCCTGAGAAGGGCGGCCTTGTCGAGGAACAGCTTCTCCGGCGCGACGGTTGAGACCTGGGCGAAGTCGTCGAGGACGTAGTTGCGGAAGCCGTCGACGACCGGCGCCAGCCACTCGAAGGTGGGGATGTCGGTCTGCTCCTGGGTGGCGTCGACCCGTCCGGGCGTGAAGGGCACGGTGACCTCGACCCCGGCGGCGCGCGCGGCCTGCTCGACCGCGGCGCAGCCGCCGAGCACGATGAGGTCGGCCAGGCTGACCTTCGCCACGCCCGAGGCGTTGAAGTCGTCCATGACACGCCGTAGCGAGGCGACGACGGCGACGGTGCGGGCGTTGACGGCCCAGTCCTTCTGCGGCGCGAGGGCGATGCGGGCGCCGTTGGCCCCGCCGCGCTTGTCGGAGTCGCGGTAGGTGACCGCCGAGGAGAAGGCGGTGTAGGTGAGGTCGGAGACCGACAGGCCGGTGGCGAGCACGGCCTGCTTGAGCCGGCCCACCTCCGCCTCACCGACGACGGCATGCGTCTGCGGGGGGAGCGGGTCCTGCCAGGGCAGCTCGTCCGTGTTGACCTCGGGGCCGAGGTAGCGCGACTTCGGGCCCATGTCGCGGTGGGTCAGCTTGTACCAGGCCTTGGAGAACTCCTGCGTGAAGAGGTCGAAGTCTGCGAGGAACCGCTGGCAGATCTCGCGGTAGACCGGGTCCACCTTGAGGGCGATGTCGCTGGTCATCATCATCAGCGTGTTCTGCACGCCCTCGAGGTGGGCGTCCGGGGTCGTCGGCGCGCTCGGGTCGACCGGCTTCCACTGGAGGGCGCCGGCCGGGCTCTGCGTCTTCTCCCACTCGAAGGCGAAGAGGTTCTCGAGGTAGGTGTTGTCCCACTGCGTGGGGTCGGGTGTCCACGACCCCTCGATGCCGTTGGTCATGGTGTACTCCGCGAACCCCTTGCCCTCGGGGTTGGCCCAGCCCAGGCCCATGGCCTCCATCGGGGCGATCTCGGGTGGCGGGCCGACCTTGTCGGCCGCGACCTGGCCGTGGCTCTTGCCGAACGCGTGGCCACCGGCGATCAGCGCCACCGTCTCGAGGTCGTTCATGGCCATCCGGCCGAAGGTGATCCGGATGTCGACGGCCGACTCGGCCGGGTGCCCATTGGCGTTGGGACCCTCGGGGTTGACGTAGATCAGGGCCTGGTGCGAGGCGGCCAGGGGCTGCTCGAGCTCGTAGCCGACGTCGCCGGGCTCGCCGGTCCAGCGCTTGTCGCGCATGACCATCGCGTCGAAGGACTCCGGGTTGCTGTTCTCGATGTACTCCGCCCCCCAGTACGTCGCGTCGTCTGCCTCCCACGCGTCTCGGCGACCACCACCGAAGCCGTACGTCGGGAGACCCATGATCTCGAGCGCGCAGTTGCCGGTGAGGACCATGAGGTCGGCCCACGACAGGGCGTTGCCGTACTTCTGCTTGATCGGCCAGAGCAGGCGACGCGACTTGTCGGTGTTGCCGTTGTCCCACCAGCTGCTGACCGGCGCGAAGCGCTGGAGCGCCTGACCGGCGCCACCTCGGCCGTCGGCGATGCGGTAGGTGCCGGCGGCGTGCCAGGCCATCCTGACCATCTGCGGCCCGTAGTTGCCGTAGTCCGAGGGCCACCACGACACCGAGGTGGTGAGGAACGACTTGATGTCTGCCTTCAGCGCGTCGAGGTCGAGCGCTTCGAAGGCGGCCTCGTAGTCGAAGTCGCGCAGAGGGTTGGCGGCCGCCCCGTCCGTGTGCAGCTGCTCGACCCGGAGCCGGTCGGGGTACCAGTCGGACAGCGTCGGCTTGGAGGTGTAGGCGCCACCGATGGTGTTGCCGCCAAAGGGGCACTTGCCATCGAGGACGTCGGGATACTCGGCGTATTCGGTCATGCGGAGGTTCCTTCGGGTCGCAGTTGGGGAAGGCCGTCGAGGCCTCGGGTGCCGCAGCTGGGCGATGGGATGCGCCTGCGACGTCCCTCACACGCAGGGTAGCCCCGCCACCCCTGGCCCCGCCCACCCGGAGCCGCCGGTGCCGTGGACAGCCAGGTCGCGAGCACCTCAGTAGGCCGGGAGCTCCTTGAGCACGACCTTCTGCCTCGTGTGGCGCTCGCTGAGCTGGGCGAGCGCGCTGCGGATGGTCTTGGCGAAGAGGTGGGCCCCGGTGATGGACGGGTGGATGCCGTCGGACTGCAGCAGCTCGGGGTGGGTCGAGATCGCGGCGTGCCAGTCGGCGACCACCACGTTGTCACGACCGGCGGCCACCCGGGTGAGGGCGGCGTTGGCCGAGTCGATCCACGGGGCTCGGCCGTAGATGGTGACCAGGACGACCATGCGCTCGCCACCGACGAGGTCGAGCACCCGGGTGGCGGCGGCCTCGTCGATGCCGGCGTTGGTGCCGAAGTCGACGACCACGGCCCGGCGCAGGTCGTGGGCGTGGGCGCTGACCTGCACCAGGCCGTCGGACCACTGGCGGTTGGACCGGGCGTCGGAGCGGATGCCGGGGAAGTAGTACTGCAGGGCATTGATGCTGGCGACGACGATGCTGTCGCCGAAGATGTCCATCTCGCTGCCCGCCGGCATCGCGTAGGCCGCGAGCTCGGCGCGGGACGGGGTGCCTCCGGCTGCGGCTGGTGCAGGCGCCCGGGTTGTGGCCGAGGCCGAGGTGGTGGGCTGCGCCGTGGCACCGGGCCCGGCGACCGAGGGCAGGGTGAGCCCCGGGACGGCCTGCGCGCTCGGCGCCGAGTCGGCCGCCTGCTGGTTGGCCTCGAGCATCGTCTGCGTCTGGGTGCGGTCGGGTGCGGTGACGACGACACCGACCGCGAGCGCGAGCAGGACGGCACTGGTGCCGACCACGACGCGCGGGACGCGGGTGAAGGGCGAGAAGAGTCCCCGCAGGAGCATGAGCCCGACGCCCCGGAAGCCCCACAGCCGCACCGGCGCCTCGAGGAAGCGGTAGGACAGGTCGGCCAGCGCCAGGGTGACCAGCACCGCCCAGGCCCGCGTCAGCAGGTGGGCGCTGGTGCCGGGCGCAGTGGGCTGGTCGAGACCGATGATGACGATCACGGGCCAGTGCCACAGGTAGATGCCGTAGGAGCGGCGGCCGACCCAACCCAGGGCGGGGGCGCCCATCAGCAGCCGCCACCGCGAGGGTTCCGCGACACTCCCGGCGGGACGGGTCGGCAGCAGCCCGGCGAGCAGCACCGTCGTCGCGAGGGAGCCGAGGGCGATCCCGCCGCGGAAGGTGAGCCCGCCGGTCTCGCCGCCCCAGCACAGCAGCGCCCCCAGGCCCGCGGCGGCGGCGACCAGCAGTGGCCGGCGCAGCCGACGCCAGCGGTCGGTGCCGAGAGCGCCGTGGTCGGGCGCGGCATACGTGAAGGCGAGTGCGGCACCGAGCATCAGCCCGACGAGGTGGGTGTCGGTGCCGTAGTAGACGCGGGTGGCGTCGCTACCGGGGCCCACGCGGGTGACGAGCAGGGCCATGAGGGCGGTCGAGACGAGTCCGAGGGAGAGCGCCACCGCGGCTCGCGCCGACGGGCGTCGTACGGCGATCACGAGGCCCAGCACCGCGAGCGGCCACACGAGGTAGAACTGCTCCTCGACGGCGAGCGACCAGAGGTTCATGAACAGCTGGGGGGCGGTCTGGTCGAAGTAGCTCGACCCGGCCGTGATCTCGACCCAGTTGGTCGTGAAGGTGAGCGCGCCGAGCACCTCGCGGCCGACGTTGACCAGCAGGTCGGGGTGCACCACGCGGGCGACGACGATGCTCACCGTGAGGCACGCGACGAGGGCGGGCACCAGACGTCGAGCGCGGTGGGTCGCGAACCGGCGCAGCCGGATGCGGGGTGACCCCCCGCCCGCCGGGTGCTCGGCCTCACGCACCAGCAGCGTCGTGATCAAGAACCCGGAGACGACGAAGAAGACGTCGACGCCGAGAAACCCGCCGGGCAGCCACGAGGGGTCGAGGTGGAAGAGCACGACCGCGGCGATGGCCAGGGCCCGCAGACCGTCGAGGCCGGTCAGATGGCCCTTGCCCCCGCGGCGGCTCGGGTCGTCGTGGCCCGACTGCGGACGACTGACCAGGGGGGTCGCCGGGGGCACGCGGGAGACCCGCGGGGCCGCGACCCCGAGGGACCGGTCGTACGTCGACACCTCTGTTCCCTTCGCTCGGCTCGTGCCCGACGATATGTGGGCACAGCGGGCAGGGCGGGGAGGCTCGCGGGCGGCACGCCGAGCGCCTAGGGTCGGTAGACATGGAGCGCGTCACCGTCTTCGTCCGGGGTGAGGTCCAGGGAGTCGGCTTCCGGTGGTGGACGAGGTCGCGGGCGCTCGAGCTCGGGCTCGTCGGCCATGCTCGCAACCTGTCCGACGGACGGGTCGAGGTGGTCGCCCAGGGACCCGGCCCGGCCCTCGACGCCCTGGTCGCGCTGATCGGGACCACCCCCGTGCCCGACGGTCGGCCCGGGCGGGTGACCGCCGTGGTGCCCCAGTGGGGGAGCGCGCGGCCGGGGGTGACGGGCTTCGTCGAGAAGTGACGCTGGGCGCGAGCGGACCCCCCGCCTCTGCCGCGGTCGAGACGACCGGCGCGGGATGGACGCGACCTTGCGACAGGGAGGCGATCCGACTCCGGGGCCTGACCGGGGTTGGCGATGTCGGCGCCATGGGTAAGGCTTGGCCAGGCACGACAGATCAACGGCCCGACCTGGCGCCCCGGCGCCGCTGACGGCTGGATGCGAGGACGGTCATGCACGGCCGCCCCCACGAAGACCCGCGGTCGCCCCGGCGACCGGTCCGGACCTGGAAGGGGCCCCATGACCACCGGTACCGACATCGACGTCCTCGAGGTGCAGGAGACGCTCGGGGCCGACCCCGTGGCCGCCGCTCGCGAGCGCATCGCGGCTGGCGCGCTGCGCGACGGCCCGGTCGGCCGGGTCGGGCTCGAGCTCGAGCTGCACC
>JALYVC010000431.1 GCA_030853445.1 Actinomycetota bacterium
GCCCAGCCTCACCCCGGTCTTCGCGGGAGCCGCCTGGCACGAGCGGGAGACCCACGAGATGTTCGGGATCGCGGTGGAGGGCTTCGACGACGGCACCGGCCTGGGGCTGCGACCACTGCTGCTGCCCAACGGTTTCGAGGGTCACCCGCTGCTCAAGTCGTTCGTCCTCGCCGCGCGGGCCAGCAAGCCGTGGCCGGGTGCGAAGGAACCAGGCGAGGGCCACGACAGCGCCCGCTCCCCGAGTCGACGGCGGGTCCAGGCGCCTGGCGTTCCGGGCCCCGACTGGGGGCCGCGATGAGCATCCTGGAAGTGGTGCTGCGCGCCCTCGTCACCCTCGTCGGGTTCCTCGTGCTGCCGCTGCTCGTGGGACAGACCGAGCACAAGGTCATGGCGCACATGCAGGGCCGTCTCGGGCCGATGTACGCCGGGGGGTTCCACGGCTGGGCACAGCTCGTCGCCGACGGGGTGAAGTTCGTCCAGAAGGAGGACATCACGCCAGCGGCGGCCGACCGCGGGGTCTTCCGCCTCGCCCCAGCGGTCGCGCTCATCCCCTACCTCGTGGCCATCTGCGTCATCCCGCTGGGACCGCACCTCGTCGGCGCCGAGGTCGACGCCGGTGCGCTCTTCGTCGTCGCGGCCGCGGGCGTCGGCATCCTCGGGACCCTCATGGCCGGGTGGGCGAGCGCCAACAAGTACTCCCTCCTCGGCGCGATGCGCTCGGCTGCCCAGCTGCTCAGCTACGAGCTGCCGATCGTCCTCTCCGTCGCGTCGGTCGCGCTGGCCGCCGGCACCCTCTCCCTCGGCGGCATCATCATGCAGTGGAGCCCGTGGTGGCTCCTTTGGCAGCTGCCCGGGGCGGTCTGCTTCCTCACCGCGGCCCTCGCCGAGCTGCAGCGCCCGCCCTTCGACATGCCGGTCGCCGACTCCGAGATCGTCTTCGGTGCCTACACGGAGTACTCCGGTCTGCGGTTCGCGTTCTTCCTCCTGGCCGAGTACGCCGGCATCGTCGTGATGTCCCTGCTCTTCACGGTGCTCTTCCTCGGCGGCTGGCGAGGCCCGTTCGACGAGCAGCTCGGCTGGGTGTGGACGTTGCTCAAGGGGTTCCTCGTGGCCGTCGTCATCATCTGGTTCCGGGTCTCCTGGCCGCGCATGCGGGAGGACCAGCTGCAACGGCTGGCCTGGGTCTGGCTGGTGCCGATCGCCCTCTTCCAGGTCGCGGTCACCGGCGCCGGGGTGGTGGCAACGCGATGAGCGACCCGACCGACGATCGGCACCCCGGGCACCAGCACTCGCCGCCGCGCCAGGGAGGCCTCCTGCCGGGGCTGCTCAAGGGTCTGGCGACGACCGCCCGGACGCTCGCGACCCCCAGCCATACGGCGGAGTACCCCGACACGAAACCGGCTCTGCCACCTCGCTCCCGGGGCGTCATCGCGTTGACGGAGGAGAACTGCACGTCGTGCATGCTGTGCGCCCGCGAGTGCCCCGACTGGTGCATCTACATCGACTCGCATAAGGAGACGATCCCGGCGACGACCGAGGGCGGGCGCGACCGGCAGCGCAACGTGCTCGACCGCTTCGCCATCGACTTCTCGCTCTGCATGTACTGCGGCATCTGCATCGAGGTATGCCCCTTCGACGCCCTCCACTGGAGCCCGGAGTTCGAGTACGCCGAGACCGACATCCGCGACCTGCTCCACGAGAAGCACCGGCTGGGGGAGTGGATGCAGACCGTGCCGCCCCCGCCCGCCCTCGACCCCGGCGCTGCCGAGGCCGTCGAGGTGGCCGCCGCCCACAAGCCCCCGCGCACCTCGCGTCCCGCGCCCGCCCGACCCCCCGGTGGCGACGGATGACGAGCCGCGACCTCGTCTTCGCCCTCGTCGGAGTCATCGCGGCCGCCAGCGCCCTGCTCAGCGTCACGACCCGGCACGTCGTGCACGCCGCGCTGTGGCTCGTGGTCACCCTCGGCACCCTCGCCGGGTGCTACGTCGTGCTCGGCGCCGAGCTCGTCGCGCTCGTGCAGATGCTCATCTACGTCGGCGCAGTCGTCGTGCTCGTCCTCTTCGCCTTGATGCTCACCCGAGCCCCCATCGGTCGCAGCGACGAGCTGGGAACCCCTGTCCTTCAACGGGTCGCGGCCGCCGTGCTGGGTGCCTCGACCACGGCCCTGCTCGCCGCCATGCTCATCCCCCTGGTCGGACAGGAACCCCTCGCCCCCGTCTCCGGTGACACCCACGCGGTCGCGGCGGCCCTCTTCGGCACCTGGGTCTGGCCCTTCGAGCTGCTGTCGCTGCTGCTCCTCGTCGCCCTCGTCGGTGCGTTCGCGGTCGTGCGCGTCACCGGCGCCACCCCGGCCCGGGCGGGTGGCGACCGATGATGCACCTGTGGCTCCCGATGCTCCTGGCCGCGGTGCTGGCCGGCACCGGCGTCTACGGCATCCTCGCGCGGCGCAACGCCGTGCTCGTGCTCATCGGGGTCGAGCTCGTGCTCAACGCCGCGAACCTGCTCCTCGTGGCCCTCGGCGCCGCCGACTCCTCGCCGCTGCAGACCGGGCAGACCCTCGCCCTCTTCGTCATCACCATCGCGGCAGCCGAGATCTGCGTGGCGCTCGCCATCGTGCTGGCGATGTTCCGGCTGCAGGGGCACATCGACCTCGCCCGGGCCGCCTCCACCGAGGACACCAAGGACACCGACGACACCGACGACACCGAAGACACCGGGGACACCGACGACACCGAGGACACCGAGGTCACCGAGGACCCTGCTCCCGTCGCCCCGCTCACCATGGCCCCCGGTGGTGGCGGGTGAGCGTGGTCGTTCGGCTCGTCGTCCTCCTGCCCGCGCTCGCGGCCCTCGTCGGCATCGCGCTCGGCATCATCGTCCCCCCCCGACTGCGCCCCCCCCGACGGGTCGCCGCGATGCTCGCCGTCGGCGCCGCGGCGGTCGGTGTGGTGCTCGCC
>JALYVC010000045.1 GCA_030853445.1 Actinomycetota bacterium
ACGGGCACGGTCGGTGGCCTCACGCGGACCAACATGTCGCCGGAGAACATCGCGCGCGCCGCCGTCGAGGGGATGCTCTGCGGTCTCGCCGACGGCCTGGACGCGTTGCGCGACAACGGGGTGCCGGTCGACCGGGTGCTGCTGATCGGCGGTGGGGCCCGGTCCGCGGCCGTGCAGTCGGTGGCCCGCGGGGTGCTCGGAGTGCCGGTGGCCGTCCCGACGCCCGGTGAGTACGTCGCGCTGGGTGCAGCGCGGCAGGCTGCCTGGGCGTTGGCCGGCCGCCAGGAGGCCGACGAACCTCCACAGTGGGCCGTACGCGAGACAGGCGCCTCGGGTGACCCCGGTCACTGGGGGCGTGAGGTGCGGGAACGGTATGCGTCGCTGCGGACCCGGATGCACGGAGTCTGAGGGCCGCGTCTGAGCGCCACGTCTGAGATCGTGCGTCGGCGTGTCCGGCATCACTCTGGTTCGGTCGGGGGGAGCGGCCAGCGGCTGAGAGAATGGCAGACGAGCACTCCTCGTCTCCACCTGCCTCACCCGACTCCCTACGCGGCACCAGCCGGAAGAAGGACGCATGAACATCGTCGTCTGTGTCAAGTACGTTCCCGACGCCCAGTCCGACCGGACCTTTTCCGACAGTGACAACACCACCGACCGGGTCGGCGTGGACGGTCTGCTGTCGGAGCTCGACGAGTACGCCGTCGAAGAGGCGTTGAAGATCGTCGAGTCTGGCGAGGGGGAGGTCACCGTCCTCACGGTCGGTCCCGACAAAGCCGCCGACGCCCTGAAGAAAGCGCTGCAGATGGGCGCCCACAAGGCGGTGCACGTCGTCGACGACGCGATCCACGGCTCAGACGCGCTCGCGACCTCGCTCATCCTCGCCAAAGCCATCGAGAAGCTCGACCCGCAGCCCGACATCGTCATGACCGGTATGGCCTCCACCGACGGCAGCATGGGTGTCGTCCCGACGATGCTGGCAGAACGCCTCGGCCTTCCGGCCGTCACGTTCGCCTCCGAGCTCACGGTCGGTGACGGGACCGTGACCGTGCGCCGCGACAACGACGCCGCCTCACAGACGGTCGAGGCGGCTCTGCCGGCCCTGGTGTCGGTCACCGACCAGATCAACGAGCCGCGCTACCCCTCGTTCAAGGGGATCATGGCGGCCAAGAAGAAGCCGGTCGAGACCTGGGGTGTCGCTGATCTCGGCATCGAGCCGTCCCAGGTGGGGCTCGACGCAGCGTGGACTCGGGTGGAGACATTCTCCGCCCGCCCGCCTCGGGCCAAGGGCCAGGTCGTGCCGGACGAGGGTGAAGGCGGCACCAAGCTCGCCACCTTCCTGACCGAGCACAAGTTCGTCTGAGCCGTCAGTCCATCCTCGACTTTATTCTGCTGCAAGGAGATTCAACGACATGGCTGAAGTACTCGTACTCGTCGACCACGCGGGCGGTCAGGTCCGCAAGCCCACACTGGAGCTGTTGACCATCGCGCGGCGACTCGGCGAACCCGCTGCCGTCATCGCCGGCGACGCGGTACCAGACGCGGTGGCGACACTAGGCGCATACGGGGCGACCAAGATCTACCGCGCGAGCTCAGCCGACCTCGTGGACTACCTCGTGGTGCCGCAGGCGGAGCTGCTCGCGCAGCTGGTGGCTCAGGTGTCGCCGGCGGCTGTGCTCATCGTCTCCTCTGCAGAGGGCAAGGAGGTCGCCGCGCGACTGGCGGTCAAGATCGGTTCCGGTCTCATCACCGACGCTGTGGACGTGCAGGCCGCCGATGGTGGTGGCGTCGTGACGACCCAGTCGGTGTTCGCCGGTTCCTACGCGGTCACCGCGACCGTCACGGTGGGCACGCCGGTGGTCACCGTGAAGCCGAACTCCGCAGCCCCGGAGCAGTCCCCGGCCGATGCGACCGAGGTGGCTGTGGACTTCACGGCCTCGGACGCCGCCAAGTCGGCCCGGATCACGGCGACCGCGCCCCGTGAGAAGACGGGTCGGCCCGAGCTGACGGAGGCGGCGATCGTCGTGTCCGGTGGCCGCGGCACGGCTGGCGACTTCACCCCTGTCGAGGCGTTCGCCGACTCGTTGGGCGCCGCAGTGGGCGCGAGCCGCGCCGCAGTCGACGCCGGCTGGTACCCGCACGCGTCCCAGGTGGGGCAGACCGGCAAGCAGGTCTCACCGCAGCTCTATGTCGCCTGCGGGATCTCCGGCGCCATCCAGCACCGGGCAGGGATGCAGACCTCCAAGACCATCGTCGCGGTGAACAAGGACGAGGAGGCGCCGATCTTCGAGCTCGTGGACTTCGGTGTTGTCGGTGACTTGTTCACCGTCCTGCCGCAGGCCACCGCCGCCGTCGAGGCGTCCAAGAACTGATTCCGAGGCGGGCACCCGGTGGGCAGGATCGAGCGCGAGACAACCTCGGCCTGACAAGGCAACGCCGTTACTGACATGACCAGGCCGCGTGATCTGCAGCCCCAACGTTTGCCCTGTTGCGCCCACGTCCCTGTTGCACAGGATCAAACTGCGTATCAAGTTGCGTTTGGTGTTGTCCTGGCGACACCAAATGCTGTCTGATCAGCAGTTTGACTGCCCCGGTGGCTGAGGACGGGTCGGTCTGCGTGGTAACAGGATTCGGTGGCTCGTGGCCGAAGGGGGTTGTCGGTGGTCGGTTGTAGATTTTGGGTATGCCTTCAGACCCGACCGTCCCGTGTGTGGCAGACCGTCGTGCCGCGGTCGCTGCGGCGCGGGCGGCGTTGACACTTTGAGGCGGACACCAAGCCGTTGCGGGCGGCGCTGGTCGACGGGCGGGTGGGGGTGTCGAATGCGGTGGTCGACCGGGCGGGTCATTCTCGGCAGCCTCGTCAGCCTGGCTTGGTCGCGCCGAGGGTGAAGCTCATCGCGACGCTAGCCGGGCGCTCGGACAGTCGCCACTCGCCGATCTCGTCGACCACCATCCCGGGAAACGGTGAGAACGGCACGCTGTCATGCTCCTCCAACTGAGTGAGGAGCAGACCATGGCCCACGAGCGCGGTGACGGTCTCGCCCAGACCATGGTTCCAGCTGTGCGTGGTCGTGTGGGTGATCCGATGCTCGTCCCCCTCCGCTGCGGCAACGTAGGTCGCGTCCTCATCCCATACCTCGGGATCTGGCGTCTCGAAATAGGGCCAGACGGGGGTGAGGAGCCCGGAGGTCTCGTCGCGGTCGAGCGTGTCGAGCATCGGGTGTGAGTCGCGGATGAACAACCGGCCGCCGGGTCGCAGCAGCCCCGCCACCGCGCCAGCCCACCGGCCCACGCAGGGGAGCCAGCACAGCGCACCGATACTGACGTAGACGAGGTCGAACGTCCGACCCGACAGGGCATTCTCGGCGGCGTACACGTCCGAGACGACGTAGTCGACGTCCGCGCCCGCCGCTGCAGCGATCCGTCGAGCGTGCTCGATCGAGACGCCCGACAGGTCCAGCCCGGTCATCCGGGCTCCCAGCCGGGAGAGCGAGATCGTGTCGGTGCCGATGTGACACTGCAGGTGGATCCCGTCGAGACCCGTGACGTCACCGAGCCGAGGCCGGTCGAAACGCACCACGCCGGAGAGGTGGTGTGGGTCGTCGACAAACGCCTGGACCTCGTAGTCAGGTGCCGCGGCGTGCAGCGGCGCCCGGTCGTCCCAGTTCGCGCGGTTCAGGCTCAGGTAGGCCGGCTCGACCTCGCTCATCATGACCTCCGCACGGTCTCGGGGCGACGACGTCGGCCATCCGATGAGGCCCGACCACGCACGACACGGTATGCCGTGGAGATGGCTCCGCTTGCCGCGCGCCGCGGTTGTGGTTGGGTCTGGCATGTGGTGTCCGTCGACCTCCTCAACCACCAGCCGACCCTCGTGGGTGCGCTGGTCAGGCTCGAGCCGACGGGGCCGGAGCACTTCGAGGGTCTGTGGCCGCTGTTCTCGGTCGGTGAGGAGGAAGGTCCGCTAGCCGACTTCGCCAGGAAACGGGCCCGGGCGGGGCTCGAGGGGGCACGGCTGCGTCAGGACCGGGCCGACTGGGCGATCGTGACGGTGGAGGGGGATGACGTGGTGGGCGAGGCCGTCCTGATGGACTTCGACGAGGATGCCGAGTCGATGAGCTATCGGATCGCTCTCGTCGGGCCGGAGGTCTTCAACCGGGGGTACGGCACCGAGTCAACCGTCCTGGTTCGAGACTTCGCTTTCGGGGCACTGGGTCTGCATCGCCTCGCCCTCGAGGTGACCTCGTCCAACGCCGCGGCGATCCGGGTCTATACCCGGGCAGGGTTCGTGCTCGAGGGGGTGCGTCGGCAGGCAGTCCGGCTGGATGGTGCGTGGCGCGACGTCCACGACATGGCGTTGCTGGACTCCGACCCACGTCCCTGACCGCCGCTCGTCACCGCAGCCGGTCACAGCCCCGTAAAATCGAGCGGTGCGCCACTACCTCGACCACGCGGCGACGACCCCGATGCATCCCGCGGCACTCGACGCGATGACGCGCCAGCTCACGGTGGTCGGCAACGCGTCGTCGCTGCACACGTCGGGGCGCGCAGCCCGCCGGGTCGTCGAGGAGTCGCGCGAGTCGATCGCGGCCGCCCTCGGCTGCCGTCCGTCGGAGGTGGTGTTCACCTCCGGAGGGACCGAGTCGGACAACCTCGCGCTGCGCGGGACGTATGCCTCGCGCCGCGATGCCGACCCGCGGCGTACTCGGTTGCTCGTCAGCGAGGTCGAGCACCATGCCGTCCTCGACTGCGCCGAGTTCCTCGTGCAGCACGAGGGTGCCGAGATCACCTGGCTGGCGTGCGACGCCGACGGTCGGGTGG
>JALYVC010000479.1 GCA_030853445.1 Actinomycetota bacterium
GTGCTCGCGGTGGCGAACACCCTCGCCAGCGACCCCCTGGTCTTCCGGGCCGTGACGACGCCCGACCCGACCGCGGTGCTCCAGTCCTACGCGGAGCGCGTGCGACACGAGACCGACACCGACTTCATCACGATCATGAACCCGCAGGGCATCCGATTCACCCACCCCGACCCGGCCCAGATCGGCGGTACCTTCGTCGGTCATACCGCGCAGGCGCGGGCCGGAGGCGAGCTCGTCGAGGACTACGTCGGCACGCTGGGCCCGTCGACCCGGGCCGTGGTGCCGGTCTTCGCCGGGGGTGAGCGAGGCCGGTCCGTCGTCGCGCTCGTGGCGGTGGGGATCGGCCTCGCGGCCGTCAGCGACGAGGTCGCCGCGCAGGTGCCCGGCCTGCTGCTGGCCGGGCTGCTCGCCGCCGTCTTCGCCGGTCTGGGCACCTGGCTGGTCGCCCGGCACGTGCGCCGCCAGACACGGGGGATGAACACCACCGAGCTGCGCCGCATGTACGAGTACTACGACGCCGTGCTGCACGCCGTTCGCGAGGGGCTCGTGCTCGTCGACCGTGACGGCCGGGTGGGGCTGGTCAACGACGAGGGTCGGCGCCTGCTCGGGCTCGACCGCGGGGCCGACCCCACCGGGTCCTCGGTGGGCGAGCTGGGCCTGGCCCCCGACCTCGCGGAGGCGCTCGCGAGCGGTCAGCCGCGCACCGATGAGCTGCACGTGACGTCGGCGCGCGTGCTGGTGCTCAACCAGGCGAGGGCCCGCTGGGACGGCCGCGACCTCGGCACCGTCACCACCCTGCGCGACCGCACCGACCTCGAGGCGCTGACCGGCGAGCTCGACTCCGCACGCGGTCTCGCCGACGCCCTGCACGCGCAGGCCCACGAGTCGGCCAACCGGCTGCACACCGTCGTCTCGCTCATCGAGCTCGGGCGCACCGACGACGCGCTCCGCCTCGCGACCGACGAGCTGACGTCGTCGCAGCGGCTCACCGACGACTTCGTGGCCGCGGTCGGTGAGCCGGCCCTCACCGCCCTCCTGCTGGGCAAGGCGGCGCAGGCGAGCGAGCGGGGTGTCGACTTCCGGGTCGAGGCCTCGACGCGGGTGCCGCACGGCACCGCCCCCGCCCGCGACCTCGTGACCATCGTCGGCAACCTGCTCGACAACGCGCTCGATGCGGTGGCCGGTGTCGCGTCGGCCCGGGTCGGATTCGCCGCCCACCTCGAGGCCGGGGCGTGTGTGCTCGAGGTCAGCGACAACGGTCCCGGGCTCGACCCGCAGGAGGTCGCCCGGGCCTTCAGCCGCGGCTGGTCGTCGAAACCCACGCCTGACGGGTCGCCCGGTCGGGGGCTCGGTCTCGCCCTGGTGCAGCAGTGCACGAGCCGGCTGGGGGGCACGGTGTCGGTGTCGCCGCCTCCCGGGGCGACGTGGAGGGTGCGCCTCCCGCTCGGTGCGGCGAGCTCGCCCGGGCCCCTACTCGACCCGACGCCGGTCACGGGGGTTCGGGCCCCCGACCCGGTGGCGCCGTCGTGACCGACCGCCCGCCCGGTGCGTCCGTTCCGCCGGAGCCGCAGGCGCCGTGTGACCTCAGGGTTCTGGTGGTGGAGGACGAGCCGATCGCGGCGGCGGCGCACACGGCATACGTGCGGCGGGTGCCTGGCTTCACCGTCGTCGGCGTGGTGCATACCGGGCGCGACGCCCTGCGCACCATCGCCACCGAGACGGTCGACCTCGTGCTGCTCGACATGCACCTGCCCGACGGGCACGGGCTCGACGTGGTGCGCGCCATGCGTGCCCGGGGCCACCTCGCCGACGTCGTCGCGGTGACCTCGGCCCGCGACCTGGAGGTGGTGCGTTCGGCAGTGTCGCTCGGCGTGGTGCAGTACCTGCTGAAGCCCTTCGTCTTCGCCACCCTGCGCGAGCGGCTCGAGGGCTACCGCGACTTCCGCGAGCGCACCGGAGGGCAGGAGCAGGTCGCGACCCAGGGTGAGGTCGACCGGGTCATGGCCGGCGTGCGCCACGCGGCGAGCAACCCGCTGCCCAAGGGCCTGGCCGAAGACGTATGGGGCCGCGTGCTCGAGACCCTGCGCGAGCGCGGGGCCGCGTCGGCGGCGGAGGTGGCCGAGACGGTCGGGGTCGCCCGGGTGACCGCCCGACGCTACCTCGAGCACCTTGCCGAGTCGGGTCTCGCGACACGGCACTCCCGCCACAGCGGGAACGGCCGCCCGGAGGTGGAGTACCGCTGGAACCCCGTGGGGTGAGCCTCGGGGCCGAGAGGGGCTTTCGTGGTCAGCGCGGAGAGACGGCACTCTCGATCAGCTCGACCGTGGCCCGGGGGTCGTCGACCTCGATCACCAGTCTCTGGTAGGTGTCGTCACTCAGCTCGACCACTACGGCCTTGGCCGTGTCGTGGACGTCCCAGAAGACTCTCTTGCCGTCCTGGTGGAAGGTCCCGGCGACGATGACGCCGCGGAGGTGCGTGCCGGGCCCGCGCCAGCCCTTGGGCTCGCCCGCCATTCCCGGGTCGGCGGTGGCACCTCGCACGTGCGCCAGCGGGATGGTGAGCCGGCTCTTCAGGCTCCAGAACTTGTCCATGCCCTCGACGTCGATGGTGAGGTCGCTGCCGTTGATGCTGATGGTGGCCATCATGTCCTCTCAGGGGTGAGTTCGCTTGGTGTGACTGGTCGGTCGGGATCGACGAGCAGGCGTTCGTAGAGACGCTCGCCCAGCAGCTGGACCGCGTGCCTCGGATGCCGCGGACCGTCGGCGGATGGCCTGGCGACCGGCGCCGGGATGGCTCGCTCGAGCACATCGAGGCCACGGCGGACGAGGGCGGCGACCTCGGCGTCGCAGTGGCCGCGTTCCACCGCGGCGATGAGGAGCAGGTCGAGCTCGGGACGGTGGGTGGCGCGGGCCGGGTCGGGTGTGCCGACCAGGTGCGTGTCGATGTGGCGCCGGAGAACGGCGAGGAACAGGCCACGCTTGCTCCCGAAGGCCTGGTAGAGGCTGCCGCGGTGCAGGCGGAGCGCCGTGACCAGGTCGTCGATGGACGTTCCTTCGTAGCCACCGCGCACGAAGGCGTCGGCGGCGGCATCGAGGACCTCGTCCTCCCGGAACCCTCTCGGCCTGCCCATGACCACGACGGTACCGATTAATGAACGATCGGTCAAGAACGATCGGTCAAGAACGGGCGGTCAGGATCGGGCGGACGGGCGGGCTCCCAGGCGGTAGCAGCCGGTCGTCCGGTGCCGAGGGCGCCTACCGGGCCCCTCGTGCAGGTGGGAGGCGACCAGCTCGACCTCGTCGACCTCCCAGGCCGGCCCGACGTAGGTGTCGAGCACCCGCAGCCAGCGGGTCGCCTCGACGGGCCGCTTGAGCCGGGCGAGCGAGAGGTGCGGGTGGAAGGGCTTGCCGTCGACCGGGGCGCCCGAGGTGGAGGCGGCCGCGCGCACGTTGACGGCCAGGCGGTGCAGCTCGTTGAGGTCGTCGGCCGGGCTGCCCCCCTCATGCCCTCGACCCTGGAGGCCGAGCCAGATCACCCGCGCCGCGACGGGGTCGGGAAAGGTGCCTGATCCGCACAGGCGCAGCGTCATCGGCCTGCGCTTGGCCGCGGCCTCGGCGAGCCGCTCCTCCAGCTCGGGCTCGGCGGCCGCGCCGACCGACTCCATGAAGGCGAGCGTCACGTGCCACTGCTCCGGGTGGATCCACGGCATCCCCTGGTCGCGGCGGGGCTCGAGGAACTCCTCGAGGTGCTCCACCACCTCGTCGGGAGGCACGACAGCGACGAACATCCTCTGGCCCATGTGCCGAGTGTGCCCCCGGCCACCCCCCCTGGCCACCGACCGCTCGCGTTCCGAACAAGGCCAACCCGTGTTCCTGTGAGCCCCGGAACCACGGGTTGGTCTTGTTCGGAACGCGAGGGTGGGGGCTAGCCTGCGATCATGAGCACCCCGACGACGGCGTCGCCCGCCTCTGTTCCGAGCCCCTCACCCGCGACCGAGGCCTTCCGGGCCGCCCGCGACCAGCTGCTGGCCTGGCGCGGCCGGCCGCAGGAGGCCGTCGCCGGCTTCGCGTTCCCCGACGTGGGACCGGCCTTCAACTGGGGTGTCGACTGGTTCGACGCGGTCGGGCGGGGCAACGACGCGCCTGCACTGGTCATCGTCGAGGCGGGCGACGGGGCGAGCGCCCGCCCGAGCACCACCTGGTCGTACGACGACCTCGTGCGCCGCTCCGACCAGGTCGCCGCCTGGCTGTCGGGCCGAGGGGTGGGCAAGGGCGACGCGGTGCTGGTAATGCTCAACAACCAGGTCGAGCTCTGGGAGGTCGTGCTGGCCGTCATCAAGCTCGGCGCCGTGGTCATGCCCACCGCCACCGCGGCGGGGCCGGCCGACCTGGCCGACCGCATTGCCCGCGGTCGCGCCCGGGCCGTCGTCGCCAACGCCGTCGACGCGCCCAAGCTCGACGGCATCGATGCCGGCGTCGTCCGGGTGCTCGTCGGGGAGCCCCTGGCCGGGGAGTCGCGCCCTGGCTGGGAGCCGCTGGCGGCGGCATACGGGCTGGAGGTGGGGCCGACGCCGCACCCGGCGACGGCCTCGGCCGACGCGCTGCTGCTCTACTTCACCTCGGGCACGACCTCGCGGCCCAAGCTGGTCGAGCACAGCCAGGTGTCCTACCCCGTCGGCCACCTCTCGACGATGTACTGGCTCGGGCTGCGCCCCGGCGACGTGCACCTCAACGTCTCGTCACCCGGCTGGGGCAAGCACGCCTGGTCGAGCTTCTTCGCCCCCTTCAACGCCGAGGCCACCGTCTTCGTCGACAACTACGCGCGCTTCGACGCAGGGGGGCTGCTCGACGTGCTGGCCCGGCACCACGTCACCTCCATGTGCGCGCCGCCGACGGTATGGCGCATGCTCATCAACGCCGACCTCAGCAGCGGCCGACCGCCTTCGCTGCGTGAGGTCATCGGCGCCGGCGAGCCGCTCAACCCCGAGGTGATCAGCCGCATCGAGCAGGCCTGGGGGCTCACGCTGCGCGACGGGTTCGGGCAGACCGAGACGACCGCCTGCGTGGGCAACACCCCCGGATCGCCGGTGAAGGCGGGGTCGATGGGTCGTGCGCTGCCCGGGGTGCCCGTCGTGCTGGTCGACCCCGTCACGGGGGAGCGGGTCGGCCCCGGTGGCGAGGGTGAGATCTGTCTCGACCTCGCACAGCACCCGGTCTCCCTCATGACCGGCTACCAGGGCGACGACGCACGCAACACCGAGGCGATGGCCGGTGGTTTCTACCACACGGGTGACGTGGCCTCGCTCGACGACGACGGCTACATCACCTACATCGGCCGCACCGACGACGTCTTCAAGGCCAGCGACTACAAGATCAGTCCCTTCGAGGTCGAGTCGGTGCTCATCGAGCACCCGGCCGTCGCCGAGGCGGCCGTCGTTCCGGCGCCCGACGCGGTGCGGCTCGCCGTCCCCAAGGCGTATGTCGCCCTCGCCCCGGGCTTCCAGCTCGACGCCGACACGGCCCGCTCGATCTTCGCGCACACGCGGGCGCGACTGGCCCCCTGGCAGCGGGTGCGCCGGCTCGAGGAGATGGCGCTCCCGAAGACGATCTCCGGCAAGATCCGCCGCGTCGAGCTGCGCACCCGCGAGCACGAGCTGGCGGACACGGGGCAGCAGGCGGCGGACGAGTGGCGAGACGACCAGTTCCCCGAGCTGCGCGGCTGAGCGGCCGCGAGCCTGCCGCCGCTCGTCAGGGTCCGGTCGTCGCGTCGACGGCGGGGGTGTCGGCCGTGACCAGGGGCACGGAGACCCGCTCGGTGGGGTCGACGGAGGAGCAGGTGCGCGGGGTCTGCCCGGCCTGGCGGGCCGACTGGATGGTGGCGCCGTTGACGACGGTGACGTTGTCGTAGACCGGAGCCCCCTCGATCAGGTTGCGGTACTCGAAGCGGGTGAGGGTGGCGAGCCGGCAGGAGGTGTCGAAGGCGGCGACGTCGAAGGCGTAGGGCTGGCCACGCAGCTCGCCGTCAGGCTCCTCGACGTAGTGCGAGACCACGCCGCCACCGGTGAAGGTGCCCACGGTGATGCGGCTGTTGTCGAGGCCGGCGGTGTGCAGGTGGCCGTTGATGCGCACCTGCGCCCTGTCGACCCCGGAGGCGGCGCCGGGCTCGTGGGACACGATCACGTCGGGCACCGGCTGGTCGGCCATCGAGCGGTTGAACGCGTCGCCGGCCGGCCGCTGCTTCTTGTCGGTGTTCTTCGCGTCGTCACCGAAGTAGCGCGGGTCGTCGAAGCCCGCCACCCTCAGGCCGTGGAGCAGGTAGGTCGTGTACGACGTCTCGTCCGGCTGGAGCAGCACGACGTTGGGGACGGCTCCCATCCGGTCGCGCAGGGCCCGGTCGGTGGGCGAGGACTGGTCGTGGTTGCCGGTGGTGAAGATGTAGGGCACCCCGAGAGACTGGATTCCCGAGAAGATACCGGCCGCATCGGCCTCGGCCACGGTGCCGAAGTTGACCAGGTCGCCGGTGTCGATGACGGCGTCGATCTGCTGCGCGTCGACGATCGACCGCATGAGGCCGTACTGGTTCTGTCCGTGGATGTCCGACACCAGCAGCACGCGGGTCGCGACCTCCTGGTTGAGGTCGGCCGGCACGAGGTTCTCCTGGAGCGACTTCGACAGCGCCAGCAGGTTGAGCACGTAGGGCGCGACCTGCGACGAGCGTGACGAGATGTCCTGCAGGAGAGCCCGGTTGCGCTCCACCTGGAGCAGCAGCCCGGTGGTGCGGAAGCTGACGAAGTTGTCCTGGTTGTAGGTCAGGACGATGGCTCCGGGCGCCGCGACGCAGCAGGCCACCAGGGCGCTGAGCACGACGACGAGGTGGCGCCGGTCGCTCGGCCGCCGCCAGCTCACGTAGTGCTGGGCGAGGGAGAGGGCCAGGCCGACGACCGCGGCCCCGGTGACGAACCGCCACCCCACGCCCTGGGCGGCCGCAGCGAGGGCGGCCGAGATCTCGTCGGTGCTCGGCTGCAGGGTTGCGATGTCGACATTGCGCTGGGTGAAGACCGAGGTGATCGACTCCTTGACGGACGCCGACACCTCGATCCCCGGAGCGATGACGGGCGAGCGGAAGCCGAGGTCGACGTCGCCCACGATCGTCGGGCTGTGCAGTACCGCCGTGCGCGCCGGCATGGGGGAGAGACGGATGGTGGCGCTGTAGTTGCTCGTCTCCACCGTCGTCGGGGAGAGGTTGGTCGCCGCCACTCCCCCGAGGTAGCAGGCCGCGAGGATCGCGACCCACCGCACGGCGGCGATCGCCCACCGGCTCGCGGTCCGCGTGCCGATGGCGAGGCGTGAGCGTCGCCGCCACGCAGCCGACCACGCCGAGGCAGTCCAGCCGGCTGACGACGCCGGAGCGGGCAGGACCCTCGCGGGGTCGTCGACGCGCTCGGGGTCCACGGGGTCAGCCCGAGAAGGCCGGCTCCGACACGACAGGGCTGGGCAGCCGCACCACGCCGAGCACCACGACGAGTGGCACGATCGACTGTGCCGTCAGGAGCACCCGCTCGCGCAGGCCCAGGGTCGCACCCCCGGTGACGATGTCGGCCACGAGCACGACGAACAGCAGGAAGAGCACGATGGCCGTCACCTGGCCGAACCGCGGCCGCAGCACGGTGGGGGCACCGGGCACGTTACGGGCCACGACCGCCGACCAGATCGACAGCGACACGAAGGCGATGTAGCTGGGGATCATGTGGCCGAGGGAGTTGTGGGCCGCGTGTGCGTTGGGGATCCATGCCATGACCAGCATCGCGACCCCACCGACTCCGAGCAGGCCCCGGCCGGCCCCGTCGGCCGGTCGCAGTCCGACCGCGGTGACCAGGTAGGCCAGCCCCGTGACCACGAAGGCCGCCGTCATCACCCAGCGCGTCGGCATGTCGCCGGCGGCGAGCACGCTCACCGACGACCGCACCGGGTCATAGCCCGGCGTGGTCGCGCCCGCGGTCAGCCAGCCGGCCATGAGCGCGACGGGCGCCACGGCAGCGGCGAGCACCGCCCACAGGGGGACGGGACGCAGGCGGGAGGGGCCGGAAGTCACTCCCTACGTCTAGCACACGCCCATGAGGCGCCGGTGACCCGGCCACCGTAGTCTCGCGCCATGGATGCGGACGCGATCGTCGTCGGTGCAGGCCTCGCAGGTCTCGTGGCCGCCACCGAGCTCACCGACCGGGGCCGGCGGGTGGTCGTCGTCGAGCAGGAGTCGCGGGCCAACCTCGGGGGGCAGGCCTTCTGGTCGTTCGGCGGGCTATTCCTCGTCGACACCCCCGAGCAGCGGCGGATGGGCATCAAGGACTCCGCCGAGCTGGCCTGGCAGGACTGGCAGGGCTCGGCGGGCTTCGACCGGCCGCAGGACCACTGGCCGGGGCTGTGGGCGCGCGCCTACGTCGACTTCGCCGCGGGGGAGAAGCGCTCGTGGCTGCACGCCCAGGGGATGCGCTGGTTCCCCCTCGTCGGCTGGGCCGAGCGAGGCGACGGCCGTGCGGGCGGTCACGGCAACTCGGTGCCACGCTTCCACGTCACCTGGGGCACGGGCCCGGGGGTCGTCGAGCCCTTCCTGCGCCGCGCCGTGCAGGCCGAGCGCGAAGGTCGGCTCCGCTTCGCCTTCCGCCACCAGGTCGACGACCTGCTCACCGACGGTGACACCGTGACCGGGGTGCGCGGCACCGTGCTGGCCCCGGCGACCCAGCCCCGCGGGGTCTCGACCTCGCGGGCGGGCGTCGGCGGCTTCGAGCTGACGGCTCCCGTCACCGTGGTCACCTCGGGCGGCATCGGCGGCAACCACGACCTGGTGCGGGCCGCATGGCCGTCGCGGCTGGGGGCCCCACCGGAGCGGATGGTCAGCGGGGTCCCGGCCCACGTCGACGGCCGGATGATCGCGATCAGCGAGCGGGCCGGCGGGCACGTCATCAACGGTGACCGCATGTGGCACTACGTCGAGGGCGTGCACAACTGGGACCCGATCTGGCCGAGCCACGCCATCCGCATCCTGCCCGGTCCCAGCTCGTTGTGGCTCGACGGCAACGGCGACCGGCTCCCGCCGCCGCTCTTCCCCGGCTTCGACACCCTCGGCACGCTCGCGCACCTGCGCCGCACCGGCCACGACCACTCGTGGTTCGTGCTCACCCGCTCGATCATCGAGAAGGAGTTCGCCCTCTCGGGCTCGGAGCAGAACCCCGACCTCACCGGTCGCTCGATCCCGCAGGTGCTGAGCCGGGCCCGGTCGGGGGCGCCGGCGCCGGTGCAGGCCTTCCTCGACCACGGTGTCGACTTCGTGCAGGCCGAGACCATCGGTGAGCTCGTGGCGAAGATGAACGCCCTCACCCCCGACGCGCCGATCGACCACGGCCACGTCGAGCGTCAGGTGGTGGAGCGCGACCGCCAGCTGGCCAACGACTTCAGCAAGGACGCTCAGGTGAGCGCCATCCACGGTGCCCGCACCTACCGTGGCGACCGGATCAGCCGGGTCGCCACCCCCCACCGCCTGCTCGACCCCGCACACGGGCCGCTCATCGCCGTGCGTCTCTCCGTCGTCACCCGCAAGTCGCTCGGTGGTCTGGAGACCGACCTCGAGGCCCGGGTGCTGCGGGCCGAGGGCTCACCGGTGCCCGGTCTGTATGCCGCGGGCGAGGTGGCCGGCTTCGGCGGCGGCGGGGTGCACGGCTACCGCTCCCTCGAGGGCACCTTCCTCGGGGGCTGCCTCTTCTCCGGCCGAACGGCGGGTCGCGCCGCCGCGGACGCCTTGGGCTGACCTGACCCTTCCGGACTCGACGCAGCGTCGACGGACCTGACGCTAGGCCGGCCATGAGTCAGGTGCGTCGACGCAGCGTCGAGTGGGCTCGGCATCCGGAAAGGGTGGGGCCACGAACCCCCTGTATGACGACACGAGCGGTGGACATGGCGGCGCGGACCGTGGGAGGGGTGCTTGCGACGGTCGCCGTCCTGGGGTCGTCCTTCGTGGTCGCCCGAGCCTTGCGGGTGCGGC
>JALYVC010000490.1 GCA_030853445.1 Actinomycetota bacterium
CCGACCCGGCCGACCCGGCACGGGCTGCTGGGACAGGATCGGGCCCGGGGGCCAGGGTCGTCGGGCCGACGATGGTGGGCGCCGAGGCCGGATGGAGCGTCGCGGTCCCCGAGGTCGGCGCCGACCGGGTCCGGCGGTGCGCCACCGCAGGGGCGGACGGGAGGACGTCAGCAGCGGCGCTCGCGGTGGCCGCGGGGGAAGACGTGCGGGTCGTTCGTGAGACGGCAGCCAGACCCAGCACCCCGAGGCCGACGGCGCCGCCGACGAGGCCGCGTCGGGTCGGTTCCGCTGCCACGACGCCAGCGGGCTCGGTGTCTCGACGGGGGAGCGGGCTGGGGTCGTGATCGGGCATCGGGGCTCCGTCGGGCAGGGGCACGCGCACCGGCGACGAGAAGGGACCTCGTCGTGGGGGACCGGTTGTGCAAGCGTGTTGAACCTGACAATAAGCCCTAAACGGACATCAAGCAAGGCTCTGCGGCCCTCACCGGCGCTCCCAGTGCCAGCCGGGGCTCAGGCAGGCCAGACGGCGGGCCGCTTCTCGAGGAAGGCGGCCATCCCCTCACGCGCCGAAGCCGACTGGCTCGCGCCGGCCATCGCCTCGACGGCGATCGCGTAGGCGTCGTGCTCGGGCCGGTCGAGCTGGGCGTAGATCGTGTGCTTACCCAAGGCCTTGGCCGAGGCACTGCCTCGCGTGACCCGGGCGACGAGCCGGGCGACCGCGGCATCCAGCTCGTCGTCGGGGACCGTCTCGTTGACCAGCCCCCACTGCGCGGCAGTCGTCGCCGGCACGACGTCACCGCTGAGCGCCATCTCCATCAGCCGCTTGCGCCCGATCGAGCGCGCCACCGGCACGGCGGGTGTGTGGCAGAACCAGCCCCCCTTGCCCCCCGGCAGCGCGAAACCCGCCGACTCGGCCGCCACCGCGAGGTCGCACGAGGCCACGAGCTGGCACCCGGCGGCCGTGGCCAGGGCATGGACGCGCGCCACGACGACCTGGGGCGCCGCCTCGAGGGCCTGCATCACCGAGGTGCACAGCAGCAGAAGCGCGCGCACCTCGCCGATGTCGCGGGCCGCCACGTCGGCGAAGTCGTGCCCGGCGCTGAAGACCGGCCCCTGACCCGCCAGCACGATAGCCCGTGCGTCGCCGGCCGCCGTCTCGGTCACCGCCCGCAGCAGCTCGCGAAGATGGGGCTCGGACAGCGCGTTGCGCCGCTCCGGCCGGGCCATGGTGATGGTCACGACGTCGCCGTCGCGCTCCACCCGGACGTAGTCGTACGACGTGCCCTCGGCGGCGGGGCGCTCCTGCAGGTCGGTCATCACCCCACGCTATCGCGCGTCCTGCGGTCCCGGGGGCGAGCCGTGAGTGGGCATCCTGCGGTCCGGCGCCCGCGGGACCGCCACCGGGGTCGACCGATCCGTCCGGTGCGGGCCACGTCACGCCGGGGGCGGGAGCCGGTGCGCGGTCGTCGAAGAGACGCACCAGCGAGGGCAGCGGACCCGTCGGCCAGGCCAGCAGGCGCGCCGTTGGGAGCCCGAGGTCGGATGCCGCCTGCTCGCGCTCCCAGTCGGACAGGACGTGCACCCGAAAGGGCCGACCCTGGACGGCGAACCGCTGCTGCCCGAGGTCGGAGGCGGCAGGGCCACGCCGTCGCCACCCTCCCTGCGCGCGTAGACGGGCACGACCACCTCACGCCCGGAGCCGGCGTCCGCCGCACGCCGACGAGCCGACCGCCAGGTGACCGACTCGGGGTCGACGCCGCACGACACCGCCGTCTCGCGCAGCTCCCACCGGGCCGTCAGGGCTCGACCTCCGCCGCCGGCGGTAGGAGGACTCCCACTCACGGTCCGGGGGCTGCGGACCCCTCCCTCACGGGGTCGGGACAGCGAGCACCCGAGCCGTCGTCGTCTCGGTCTTCACCGTCGTCGTTGCTGTCGTCGTTGCTGTCGTCGTACCAGCCGTCGTTGTCGTGCGCCAGGTCGGCGAGGCGCACGCGCTCCGCCCGGGCATGCGCTGGGTCGAGGTCGCGCTCGTCGACGAGGTGGACCAGCCACTGTGCGCCGTCGGCGTCGTCCTCACCGGCGAGCGTCTCGCGCAGGACGCGCACGACATACCCGTGGCGCTCGAGGCCGTCGGCGACCGCGTCGGCGACCTCGCGCTCGGCGAAGACCAGCAGGTGCTCGACCATCACCGGCTCCGCGGGCGACTCATCGGCCCGGACGCCACACCACGAGCGCAGTGCTGCGCGAGAGCAGGCGCGGACCACGCTCGCCGGGCCGCAGCGAGACGATCTCGCCGCGCACGCCGGCAGCGAAGACCCGCGAGCCCGGCAGGGTGCGCGCGTTGGCGACCTCGAGCGCCGCGGTGACCTCGGCCAGCCGAAGCCGCAGGGCGGCGACCTGGTGCTCCAGCTCGAGGATCCGCTGGATGCCGGCCAGCGAGACACCCTCCTCCTGCGAGAGGCGCTGGACCTCACGCAGGAGCGCCACGTCACGACCGGAGTAGCGACGACCGCCGCCGCGCGTGCGCGAGGGCGAGACGAGGCCGATCCGGTCGTACTGACGCAGGGTCTGGGCGTGCATCCCGGCGAGCTGCGCCGCGACCGAGATCACGAAGACCGGGGTGTCGTCATCGGGCCCGAAACCCGCCGAGCCCGCCGCACTCACGACGCCGTCGCCCGCTCGAAGAGCTCAGCTCGCGGATCCACCTCCGCCTCGTCGGCCTGGAGCTGCTCGATCGCAGCCCGGGCCGCCTTGGTGAGGCGCTGGGGGACGACGACCTGCACGCGGGCGATGAGGTCTCCGGTCGCCTTGCCGCGGGTGACCCCGCGACCCTTGACCCGCAGCTGACGCCCGCTCGGGGTGCCCGCTGCGACCTTGACCCGCACGGCCGTGCCGTCGAGGGTGGGGACCTGCACCGTGGCGCCGAGCGCGGCCTCGGCGAAGGTCACCGGCAGGTCGACGGTGAGGTTGTCACCGTCGCGGCTGAAGACGGGGTGCTTCTGGACCGTCACCGTGATGATGAGGTCACCGTGGGGGGTCCCGGGGTCTCCGGGGTTGCCCTTGCCACGCAGCCGGATCTTCTGCCCGTCGCTCACGCCAGCAGGCAGGCGGGTGGTGACCTTGTGACCCGAGGTCGACAGGGTGACCGTCGAGCCCTGGACGGCGTCGCGGAACGACAACGTCGTGCGCGCCTGGGCGTCGGTGCCCTTGCGGGGACCCCGGGTCGCACCGTAGGGGTCGTAGCCCTGGCCCCCC
>JALYVC010000508.1 GCA_030853445.1 Actinomycetota bacterium
GGGTGGTGGTGCCCGACCTACCCGGCTTCGGCGCGTCGCCGCCGTTCCCCCACGACGCGCACGACGTCACCGGCTACGCGGCGTGGACGGTCGACCTGATCGACGCCGTCGGCGCCATCGACGGCGGCGCGGGGGGCGCCGGGGGCGGGGCGGCCCGCGCGCCGGAAGGCGGCACGACGTACCTGCAGCTGTTGCGTGACCGGTCCATGGCCCCGGTGCTGCTGCTCACCTTCGTGGCGTCCTTCATCGGCTACGGCCAGCTGAACACCGGCATCCCTGCCTTCGGGCGGGCGGAGACGCAGATCTCGACCCAGGTGCTGGGGTGGTCGTTCGCCGCCAACACCGTGGTCATCGTGGTGCTCCAGCTGTTCGTCCTGCAGCGCATCGAGGGGCGGCGGCGCACCCGCCTGCTCGTGGTGATGAGCGCCGTCTGGGCGGTCGCGTTCCTCGCGCTCGGCGCATCGGGCCTCGCGCCCGCCTCGCTGCTGGGCGGGCTCCTCTTCGGCGGGTGCCTGTCGGTCTTCGGCCTCGGCGAGACGCTCTACCAACCCACGGCCCCGGCGATGGTCAACGACCTCGCCCCCGACCACCTGCGGGGCCGCTACAACGCCCTCATGAGCATCGCCTGGCAGCTCGCGTCCGTGGTGGGCCCCCCGGTCGCAGGCGTGCTCATCGGCAGGGGCTGGGGTGGTGCGTACGTCGCGATGCTGGTCGCCGGGTGCGCGCTCGTCGCTGTGCTCGCGCTCGCGGTCGAGCGTAGGGTGCCGCCCTACGTCAACGGCGTGCGCCCCCCGCTGCTCGTGCCGGTGGGTGGGCCGGACCAGCAGCCGTGAGGTGGCGGCTATGCTTGGCCCCGGCACCCCGCGTGGTGGTAACTCACTGAACTCCCCCAGGGCAGGAATGCAGCAAGGGCAGGTGGGCTCTTCCAGGTACGTGGGGTGTCTTCGTGCCCGGCGCCGCCCGGGCGTGCGAGACCGTCAGCCCACGACCACCACGTCGACGACGGCCGCGGGCTGCTCCACCTCGCTGACCCTGACGGCGGTGGTGATCTTCCACTGGCCGTCCGCGGGCACCACGACCTGCGCCCGGTAGCTGCCGGGCGTGGCCCCGGGCCGCACCTCCGCGCTCAGCGGACCCAGACTCAGGTTGGGCTCGGCCGCGCTGACCTGCGGCGTGCCGAGCGGCACGATGGGGCGGCCCCCGGCGTCGGTGAGCTCGAAGGTGAGGACGTTGACCCCCACCTTGCCGGGCGTGAACCGGCCGGTCAGGTGGCCGGTGCCGAGCACGGCGGACACCGGGGTCGCCGCCAGGACCGGGTCCGGGGTCGCGGACGCTCGGGGGTTCTGCAGGGTCAGGACCGAGGTGAGACCGAGGACCAGCACCAGGCCGACCACCTCCAGCCGCAGGGTCAGGGCCAACCGTCGCCAGGCCCGGGAGGCGACGCCCTCGCGTCGCAGGCGCGGTACGAGCCGAAAACGGTTCCAGACCGCCATCGCCCCGACCGCGGCGACGACGGCGAGCTTGCCCAGCAGCAGCCGGCCGTAGAGGGTGCCCGTGAGGGCGGGGACCGAGCCGAGGATGAGCACGGCCAGGGCGGTCCCGGTGAGACCCAGCAGGAGGACCAGACCACCGGCCAGGGTCGAGAACCGGCCGACGACGGCGGCGGCTCCGGCCGGGGCATCCTGACGTCGTCGGGCCCGCGCGAGGTAGAGCACCAGGGCGATGAGGCCACCGAGCCAGACCGCCGCCGTCGAGGCGTGCACCAGGTCGGTGCCCATGACCAGCCACGAAGGCCCGAAGGTGCGGGTGTGGCCGACGGGCAGCACGGACGCGAGGGCGACCACCGCCCCCGCCGCTCCCGTGGCGGTGCCGAGGCGTCCGCCCAGCCGCGGACGCAGCAGCATCAGCCCCACGCCGACACCGGCGAGCGCCAGGGTCGCGGCGGCCGCCCCCACCCAGTCGGGCGGGACGGCCCCGGGGGTCAGCAGCGCGCCGAGTCCGGACCCCTTCTCGCGGACGGCGGTCAGGGGCACCAGCGCCGCGTAGGAGAGGACGGCCACGACGCCCGCGATGCGCGGGAGCCGCCGACCCGGGGCGGTGGTGCGGGCGACGACCAGGTCGAAGACGCTGAGGCCCACGAGCCCGAACAGGCCGAGGTAGCCGAGGGCGTTGAGCGCCTCGTAGAGGACGTCAACCGGGGTCGAGTCGACCGAGGTGACGGTCGGCGCGGTCGCGGAGGCCTGGCCGACGTCGAAGGCCAGCACGCCCCCCTCGGGGTGGGAGTCGTCGGAGACGACCCGCCACCCGACCACGTAGCTGCCCTGGTGCAGGTGGGCCGGCAGCGTCGCCCGGACGGTCGCGCCGGAGGTCGAGACGGGCAGCGTGCGGTGGGTGCCGCTTCCGTCGTAGAGCTGGAGGCCGTCAGGCACGAGGAAGACCGGCTCGTCGAAGGTGAGCTCCACCGAGGTCGGCGCGGTGAGGAGCACCGCGCCCGCGGTGGGCACGGTCGACACCAGCTCGGCGTGCGCCGAGGCCGGGGCGGGCGGGAGCCCCACTCCCAGGGCGAGCGCCAGGAGCAGCACCCC
>JALYVC010000025.1 GCA_030853445.1 Actinomycetota bacterium
GGCACCGGCCGGCCGGCGCCCGCGACGGCCAGGTCCCATTTCTTCATGCAACAACCACGGTCAGCAGTATGACGTCGATCAGTGCGATGGCGATGGCAGCGTAGAACGGCGCCTTGCCACGGCCGACCAACGCCAGGACGGTGAGGGCTGCCACCATGGCGAGCCCTGCCCAGGACCATCCGACGGGTGCACCGGTGGGTCCCAGTGCCGCCGTCGCGGAGGCGACGACCAGCAACAGAGTCGCGATGACCCGGCTTCGGGCGGGGCCGAGGCGATGAGGCAGCCCGCGGACCCCGGTGGCCACGTCGTCGTCGATGTCCGGCAGCGTGTTCAGGAAGTGCGCTGCGACCCCGAGTGCACCCGCTGTGAAGAGCATCCACGCCGGAGGCCAGTGCGGAGGTACGTCTGCCAACGTGACCACAGCCGGCAGCGTGCCGAACGCCAAGGCATACGGCAGCCACGACAGGAGCGAGCCCTTGAGCACGAGGTTGTAGAGGTGCCCGCACGCGACACCGACACAGAGATGGACCAGCGCGCTGCGCCAGCCGGCGAGCAGCGACAGCACCACGCACGCGGCGGCCGACGCCAGCAAGCATCGGAGCACGAAGGACGACGTCAGCTCGCCGCTGGCAAGGGGCTTGTCGGGCCGTCCGACCCGGCGATCACGGGTGGCGTCAATCAGGTCGTTGCCCCAACCGATGGTGAGCTGGCCGGTGAAGACTGCCGCGGTTACGACGACCCCCTTGCCCGCGGGGAGGTCCTGACCGAGCGCCAGGAGCGCGACGACGCACGTGACAGCGAGCGACGGGCCGATGTGGGCTGCGCGAAGAAGTGGACGTATGCCGACGGGGCGGGTCGTCGGAAATCCTGCCGTCACCGCGCGGCCTCGGGGCCGGCGGTCTCGGGCACGCGACGTGCCATGCCGACGAGCTGATGCCCCGCCTCGGTGCCGAGCCGGCGCAGCGTGGCCGAGCCGATCTTGCCGCTGGTGTCGGTGCTGGCTATTGGCATGCGGCCTCTCGTCCCGGATCAGAACCGTGAGGTACCCATCGGGCTAGTGGATCACATGAGCCGGCCCGTTCTCGCACGATGAGTGGCGGGCGGCTGCAATGCGGAGGCGTTGACGCACGCACCTCCCGACGTGGTGCTCTCGAGCAGACGGTCCGTGACCTCCGACGTCATCACGCGCGTACCGGCCTGCCGCGCCTGGTCGACCATGGCCTACTGCTGAGACGTGTCCAGCGCGGCAGCGAGGGCGCCAACCTGGCCCTGCATCCAGATCGTGTAGGTCTTGCCGTCAGGCATGGTCTCGGTGACCGGGACGACGGGGATCTGCGCGTTGGTGGCGGCCTTCTTGACGGCCTCCGTGGCGACTCCGGTCGTCTGCTCGTTGTAGACCAGAGCCCGGACCTGCTTGCTGCTGAACAGTTTCAGGGTCTCCTGAAGAACAGCCGGAGCCATGTCGGTGCCTTCCTCGATCGCCTTGGAGAACTCCTTCGGGGTCTTGTTGGTCAGTCCTGCGGCGTCGAGCAGGTACCCAGGGACCGGTTCGGTTATCACGACCGGGGCACCAGGGTGTCTTTGTCGGATCGATGCGATCTGGTCGGTGATGGGCGTCAGCGAGGCGGCGAATGCTGACGCGTTCGCGGTGAACTGGTTGGCGTTGCTCTTGTCCAAGGAGGACAAGGTGACGGCGATCTGGTTGGCGACCTTGGTGACCGTGGGCAGGTCGTACCAGACGTGCTCGTTCAGGTCCCCTCCTGCGGGTGCGGTCTTGCCCGAGATGGCGACCGCGTTGAGAACGGGGGCGTTGGCGTTCTCCGCGGCCTTGACCATGGTGTCCATGAAGTCGTCGTAACCGCCGCCGTTCTCGATCACCAGGCCGGCCTTCTTGAGGGCGAGCTGGTTCTGGGTGTTGGCCTCATAGGAGTGAGGGTCCTGGGACGGGTCAGAGATGAACGACGTCACGGCTACGTGGTCGCCACCGACCTGGGCAGCGATCGCACCCCAGACATTGGTCGAGGCGACCACCCTGACCACCCCGGCACTTTCGCCGGACGTGGCGGCTGGCCTGCTCGAGCTGGAGCATCCGGTCACGGTCACGACGAGCAGCACAGCGCCGGGCAGGAGGTAGGGGCGAGGTAGGCGCATGGGGACTCCGTTGATGACAGCGATTGTGATAATCGTTCTTAGCAGAGTGTAGGCGTGAGGACCCGGTGGGACGCAACAACCGGCCGTCGGTCACGTCCACCCGAGGTGCCCCGGTCGCGAACTTGTCGACGGGACGCGGACACGTTGCTGCCGTGGTGTCCTGGGGGTGGGTGGACCGACGTCGGGGGGGCTGCGGATCGCGCGGGCTGTCTGCCTTGCGTCTGTGGTGCTGGGACTGGCGGGAACGGCCCACGTGGTGGGCGGCGGCGTGTTGCCGCCTGCTGGCGTTGTGGCCGGGTTGGGCGCGCTGGTGGGTTTCGCAGCAGTGCTGCTGACCGGTCGCCGTTGCGGGATGCCGACCTTGGTCACAGTGATGGGGGTCACCCAGTTTGCGTTGCACGCCGCCTTCGAGGCGTGCTCGGTCCCCGCGGGCGGGTTGACGCCCTTGGTGGATCACCACCTCATGGAGGGGATGGTCGTCGCTGCGCCGTCAGCGCCGTCAGCGTCGGCAGCGCCGATGGCGATGGGTCCGATGCCGGTCTGGATGAGCGTCTGCCATGCGGTGGCTGCGCTGGCGTGCGCGGTGCTGCTCTCGTATGGCGAACGGGCGCTCTGGTGTCTTTGGTCGTGGTTGGCCCCGTCGCTGCCGCAGCCGGAGCCTCGTGTGCTGGTTCATCCGTCGGTCGATGGCATGAACGGTGCCCGGATGACGGTGTCTCGGGTGTGGTGTCCTGCAACACCGTTGCGTGGTCCTCCGGAATGGGTGCACTGACAGGCGTCGACATCTATCGACGAAGTGCCGAGGCGTTCGGGACGCCCGGCCTCGGCCGTGAGTTGGCGTTGCTTGACCTTTGCGACCCTCAACGAGGGGTCGTGACCCATGTTGTCGATGTACCCACACTGAGGACTTTTCTTATGTCGAGTTCCCTTTCCCGGCGCCTGCTGGCTGCCGGTGTTGTCACTGCCGGCCTGGTGCTGGTGCCGTTGTCCGCGGCCGATGCTCACGTCACGGTCAGAAGCGACACTGCCGTGACCGGCAGGTACGCCGAGCTGACGTTCAAGGTCCCCAACGAGGAGGCCACCGCGACGACCACGAAGGTCGTGGTCACCTTGCCGGACAAGACCCCGCTGGTCGACGTGTCGGTCCGGCCCACCCCGGGGTGGACCGTGACCGTCACCGACGCCAAACTGGCAACCCCGGTGGTGGTGGAGGGGACAATGCTCACCACCGCACCACACCAGGTCACCTGGACCGCGACCGGTGACGCGGCGATCGCGCCGGGGCAGTACCAGACGTTCGCGATCTCGGGTGGTCCGTTGCCGGCACCAGGTGTGCTGATGTTTCCGGCCGACCAGACGTACTCCGACGGGATGGTCGTCTCGTGGTCCGAGCCGACGGTCTCGGGTCAGCCCGAGCCGGAGCACCCCGCCCCGACGGTCACCGTGGTCGCTGAACCGGTGATTGAGCTCGCCGCATCGTCCTCGGATGCTGTGGCTCGGTGGCTGGCTGGCGCGGCGCTGGTTGTTGCGGCTGCGGCGTTGGGGCTGCTGCTGGTGAGACGCGGCTCCGGAGCCCCCGCGGGTCCTGGGAACGACCAGGGACCCGGGAAATCTTGAGCACCCCGGTGACCTTCCGGCTTTCGCTGACCCGGTGGGGTCGATGGGTTGCGGTGCTTCTGGTCAGCGTCGGCGTGCTCATCGCGCCGGCGCTGACCGCGCCCACCGCGTCCGCTCACAACGATCTCGAGTCCACAGATCCGGCAGCTGGTGCGGTGCTGGCACAGGTGCCCGCGACCGTGACGTTGACGTTCGACCAGCCCGCACTCGGCGTCGGCAGCGAGGTGGTCATCACCGGACCGAATGGTCAGGTGCAGGCGGGCGGCCCACGCCTGGTCGACCGGACCGTCGCCGAGGACATCACCGCCGGTGCGCCCGCGGGGCAGTACCGGGTGTTGTGGCGTGTCACCTCCGCCGACGGGCACCCGGTCAGCGGCCAGTTCACCTTCACCGCCAACGAACCGGGAGGAGGCACCCAACCCGGCCCCACAGCCAAAGGTCCGAGCCAAGGCGGATCGCCGGACAGCGCATTGCCCACGAAAGGCGGCTCAACGGCCAGCCAGACACCCTGGTCTGTATGGCGTGCACTGGCCCTGGCCGTAGTTCTCGCAGTCGCTGCCTTCGCCGTCGTCAGGCTTCGTGTTCGGCGTCGACGGACACGATGACTATGAGGCGCTCTGACCCGGCTTCAGTGCCTTCAGGATGAGGTGTCTCGGAGGTGCGCGGGTCAGGTGGGGGCGTGGCAGGTAGCGCAGATTCCGGCCAGCTCGACGGTGTGGGTGACCTCGACGTAGCCGCGTTCTTTGGCGACGGCGGCGGCCCACCGCTCCACGGCTTTGGAGTCGACCTCTTCGGCCCGCCCACAGACCCGGCAGACGAGGTGGTGGTGGTGTCGCCCGTCGGTGGACGGTCCGCAGTAGCGGTAGGTCGCTTCTCCGTCGTTGGTGCGCACCACGTCGAGCAGCCCGTCGTCGGCCATCGCCTGCAGCCGCCGGTACACGGTCGACAGGCCCACGCGATGTCCGGCCCCGCGCAGGCTGGCCCACACGTCTTGGGCGCTGCAGAAGCCACCGGACTCCCGCAGCTGCTGCATCACGGCCTCGCCTTGGCTGGTGCTCCGTGAGGAGGTACTGGCAGTCACGAGCGGAGTGTATTCGATAACGGTT
>JALYVC010000056.1 GCA_030853445.1 Actinomycetota bacterium
ACTTCGTCGGCAAGCCGAACCCGCTGATGATGCGCTCGGCGCTCAACACCGTCGGCGGGCACAGCGAGACCACCGCGATGATCGGCGACCGGATGGACACCGACATCGTCAGCGGCCTCGAGGCCGGCCTGCGCACCGTGCTCGTCCTCACCGGGTCGACTCGTCGGGAGCACGTGGAGCGATATCCCTACCGGCCGACGCGGGTGGTCGACTCCATCGCCGAGGTCATCCCGCTCGTCGACGAGCTTGCCCGGGTCTGACGGGCCGGTGACTGCGCTCGCTGCGCCGCGGACGGACGAGGAGGTGCCGGCATACTGGCGGGCTCTGGGGTTGCCGGGCCTCGCCGACATCCACGTCCACTTCCTCCCCGAGCCGATGCTGGCCAAGGTCTGGTCCTACTTCGACGACGCCGAGCGCAACTATGGTCGAGCGTGGCCGGTCCACTACAGGTTGCCCGAGGACGAGCGGCTCGCCCGGGTGCGAGCCTTCGGACTGCGGGGCGTCCCCTCGCTTACCTACCCCCACAAGCCCGGTATGGCGCGCTGGCTCAACGACTGGTGCACCGACTTCGCCGCCCGGGTGCCCGACGCCGTCCACAGCGCGACGCTCTATCCGGAGGACGACGTCGCGTCCTACGTCGCCTCGGCCCTTGCCGCGGGAGCGCGGCTGTTCAAGATGCACGTGCAGGTGGGGGTCTTCACCCCCGACGACCCGAGGCTCGACGGTGCGTGGGCCCGGTTGGAGCAGGCGCAGGTGCCGGTGGTCCTCCATGCCGGCTCGGCGCCCAAGCCGGGGTTGCACACGGGGCCGGCGCCGGTGGCGCGGGTGCTACGCCGCTTCCCGCGGCTCGTCCTGGTCATCGCGCACCTCGGGATGAGCGAGTACCACGCCTTCGCCGACCTGGCCGAGGCGCACGAGGGCGTCCACCTGGATACGACGATGGCCGGTACGGACTACGTCGAGACCTTCGCCCCGATGCCCCCTGACTATGTCCGACGGCTGGCAGGGCTGCGCGACAGGATCGTCCTCGGGTCGGACTTCCCCAACATCCCCTACCCCTACGCGCACCAGCTGCAGGCCCTCGACCGGCTCGGCCACGGTGACGACTGGTTGCGCGCGGTGCTGTGGACCAACGGGGCCCGGCTCATGGGTCTGGACCGGCGTGGACCCGGCGATATCGCCGAATCTCCTGCCATTTCCTGACCAAACCTTTACCTTTGGAAACAGGAGCCGAGAGGGGTCGGCACCGCTGTAGTCACGTGGTGACCAGCAGACATCGCCGCCGGCGTGGGGCCGACGGCTTGACGGGGAGAGAACATATCGTGCGCAGCGCAGCTGGGCGAGGTGTCGCGGGGGCGGCACTCGTCGGAATGACCTTGTCGATCTTCGGGGCCACTGCCCGTCCGTGGCGGCACCGGCGGCGACCACCGCACCGGCCGGGGCCACCGTGAGCAGCCTGCCGGCCGGCCCGGCGCTGTCGCTGACGGCCGACACCTCGTGGTGGGGTACCAACGGGCGCGTGGACGACATCGTCACCGACGGTGCGTCGGCATGGATCGCCGGTGGTTTCGACTACGTCGGGCCGACCACCGGCCGCGGCGTGCGGGTCGACACCGCGACCGGAGCCAAGCTCTCGAGCGACGACGTGCGGGTCGACGACCCCGTCCGCGCTACCGTGCCCGACGGACAGGGCGGCTACTACATGGCCGGGTCGTTCGCCCGGGTCGGCACCGTGCGCCGTGACGGCCTCGTGCACATCACCTCAAGCGGCACGATCGACCGCTCCTTCGGCCCCAAGTTCACTGGCTCCGTCTTCACCATGGCCCGCGTCGGCGACGTGCTGGTGGTGGGCGGTGACTTCACCGCCGTCAACGGCACCAACGCCAGTCGGCTCGCCGCGATCGGACCGGACGGTCAGCTCGTGCCCGGGTGGAGTGGCGCCACCAACGGACCGGTCAACGCGCTGGCCGTGGTGGCCGACACGGTCTACGTCGGTGGATCCTTCAGCTCGGCCAACGGCGCGGCTCGCGCCAACCTCGCGAGCTTCGCTCTCAGCAACGGTGCCCTCGGCTCGTTCGGCCCGCGCACCAGCGCGACCGTGCGCTCCCTCGACGTGACTCCGGGCGCCACCAGGGACGCCGACATCGTCGTCCTCGGCGGCGACTTCACCAGCATCTCCACACCGACGACGCTTCCGCGGGCCCATGTCGCAGCGGTGCGCGGCGACGGCTCCGACACGGGTTGGTCGCAGGACGTCAACGGCGCAGTGAGCTCGCTACAGCTGTCCCCCGACGGTACCTCCCTCCTCCTGGGCGGGTCCTTCACCGCGGTCAACGGAACGCCCCGGGTGGGGGTCGCGCAGATGGCCACCGGCGGATCGGTCCTGCCCTTCGACGCGCGGCTGGCCGGGTGCCAGCTGCCGCACGTCACGAAGAACGCCAACCAGTACGTCCCCTGCAGCACCGGGGTCTCGACCGTCGGCTACTCCGACGACGGCTCGACCGTCTACGTCGGTGGGCTCTTCACGACCACCCAGAGTGTGGTCCGCCACGACGCGGCGTCGTACGACGTCGTCACCGGCGCGGTCACGCCGTGGGCCCCCATGCCGTCGGCGCAGGTCCGCGCGATCCTGCCCCTGCCGAGCGGAGTGGTGCTCGGTGGAGACTTCACCAGCGTCGGCGGCCTCTACCGCCAGGGCCTGGCCAAGATCGACCTCTCCACCGGTCAGGCCGACCCCGGCTTCACCGCCGACACCGACAACCTCATCGTCGACATCGAGCTCGACGCGAGCAAGCAGTCGCTGTATGCCGGTGGCTCGTTCCGGACCGTCAACGGAGTCGTCCGCAACAAGGTCGTCAAGGTGTCGGCGAAGACCGGGGCAGTCGACCCCACCTTCCGTCAGGGCGCGAACAAGGACGTGTACTCGCTCGCCGTGCGCGGTGACTCCGTCTACCTGGGTGGCCTCTTCACCAAGATCGGTCAGGTGACGCGGCGGCACGCCGCCAAGGTCAGTGCGGTCACCGGTGCGGCTGACCCGACGTGGATCGCGGACACGACCGGACCGGGCGGCAACTCCAAGGGGGGTGGCGTGTTCTCGATCGCCGTGGCTCCCGACGCGTCGCGGGTCTTCCTGGCCGGCGGCTTCACCTCCGTCAACGGCAGCAGCACGACCGGTGGGATCATCGCCCTGGACGGGGCGACGGGGGCGGTGAACCCGTCGAGGCTCGGGGGCGTGGAGGGCTGCGGCGCGAACCTCTTCATCAACCGCCTCTACCTCAGCGACGACGGCGTGCGGCTCTACGGCGGCGACGTCTGCCCTGACCGCATCTACCAGTGGGACGCCGTCAACCTGGCCACCGTGCATCCGGACGGCTTGTTCTGGAAGCAGTGGTGCAACGGCGGAACGCAGGGTCGCCTCGAGGTGAACGGGCACTACTACTACGGCACGCACGGCGGTGACAAGGGTGCCGGTGGACGCTGCTGGGTCTCCCCGACTGACCACACCAGCTACACCCAGCAGCGCGTCATGGTCTTCGACGCCGCCGGTGGAGCGCTGCTCGCCTACGCCCCGACCTTCGACAGCCCGATGGGGGTGTGGGCCTTCGCCGCCGTGCCCGGTGGGCTGCTGGTCGGTGGGGACTTCTCCATCGCCGGTGACCGCAACACCCAGCAGCAGGGCCTCGCGCTGTTCCGCGGTACCCCCTGAGGCGACCGCCTCCCTGTGGACGACGACCTCTCGCGGCGCGAGCCGTGTGATCTGATCGGGCGACAGGGCGGTTGTCCGAGTCGGAGGGTGGGACGTTGGTCGTGCAGGGTGTCGAACGTGCCGAGTGGTCGGTCCCTCGGGGCCGCGAGCGGAACAGCAGGGCGCCAAGGCGCACCCGGACGAGGCGGCGGGCGGCGGGGGCCAGCCTCGTCAGCCTCGTCAGCCTCGTCAGCCTCGTCAGTGCCCTGCTGGTCCTGCTCGGGTCAGGGTCGTCCGAGGCGGCCACCGACCCCGGCGGGTCGCCGTTGCCTACCGGCCCCTCGTTGGCCGACACCGCCGACACCTCCTGGTGGGGCACCAACGGACGGGTCGACGACATCGTCACCGACGGCACCTCGGCCTGGGTGGCGGGAGCCTTCGACTACGTCGGGCCGTCAACCGGTCACGGTGTCGTCGTCGACTCCGCCTCGGGCCAGCGGGTGTCCGACGGGCGCCTCCGGGTCGACGGCACCGTTGAGGCTGCGGTCTCCGACCGGGCGGGAGGGTTCTACCTGGCAGGGTCGTTCAAGCGCATCGGTGACCTGCGCCGCGAAGGCGTGGCCCACGTCCTGTCGACGGGTGAGGTCGACCCCGGCTTCCGTCCCACGGTCACGGGCGCGGTGCACGCCATGGTCGTCACGTCGTCGCAGGTGGTCATCGGGGGCGACCTCACCGCAGTCGGCGGGGTGGCCGTCGGCCGCCTCGCCGCTATCAGCAGGCAGGGGCAGCTCGTCCCGGGGTGGTCGGCGTCGGCTGACGGGGCCGTGAGGGCGATCGAGCGGGTGGGGTCCAGCCTCTACGTCGGCGGGGGGTTCTCCGCGGTCGACGGGGTTGCCCGCAACAACCTCGCCCGGATTTCGCTCGACACCGGGGCCGTGGAGCCGTGGGCGCCCAGGACCGACGCGTCGGTCCTGGCCATCGACGTGGTCGCCGGCGCCACCCGCGACGACGACGTCATCGCTGCCGGTGGTGGCTTCACGAGCGTGACGGGCACGGACGGCACGGACGGCATGACCGGCATGGTCGGCGTGGTTGGTCGGCAGCACGCAGCTGCCTTCGGCGGCATGGGTGACGTGCTCGGCTGGGCCCCTGCTGCGTTCGGCCGGGTCTCGTCCATCGCGTTCGCGCCTGACGGCCGGCGTATCCTCATCGGGGGGGCCTTCACCTCGGTCTCGGGCGCCTCGCGCACCGGGGTGGCGGTCATAGCCGCCGACGGCTCGGTAGAGCCCTTCGACGCCCGGCTGGCCGGCTGCCAACGGCCGCACGTCACGAAGAACACCAACCAGTTCGTCCCGTGCAGCACCGAGGTCCTCACCGTGTCGTGGGCCGGCAGCGGCTCACGGTTCTACGTCGGGGGGCTCTTCACGACCACCCAGGGCGTGGTGCGCCACGACGTTGCCGCCTACGACGCCTCCACCGGCCGGGTCACTGCGTGGGCACCTCTGCCGTCGGCGCTGGTGCGCACGGTGCTGCCGACCCCCGCGGGGGTCGTGCTGGGGGGTGACTTCACGAGCACCGGTGGCATCGTGCGCCGGGGGGTGGCCAAGATCGACCTGGCGACGGGTCGGGCCGACCTGAGGTTCACGGCCGACACCGACGACATCGTGCTCGACCTCGAGCTCGACCCCTCTCGGACGTCGCTGTTCCTCGGTGGCTCCTTTCGCGACGTCAAAGGGGTGGTCCGCAACAAGGTGGCCAAGGTGGCGGCGACGACGGGGACGGTGGACCGCGCCTTCCGGGTGGGGGCAAACAAGGACGTACAGGCGCTCGCAGCCCGGGGCGACGGGCTCTACCTCGGCGGCCTCTTCACCAAGATCGGTCAGGTCGGCCGCCTCCACGCAGCCCGGGTGAGTGGCTCGACCGGTGCCGCTGACCCCGACTGGGTGGCCGACACCGGCGGGCCGGGAGGGGTGTGGAAGGGCGGCGCGGTCCGGGGTCTCGCCGTCGCCCCCGACTCCTCGCGGGTCTTCCTCGCGGGAGGGTTCACCTCGGTCAACGGCCTGTCGGTGGCCGACGGCATCGTCGCCGTCGACGGTCGCACCGGCGCGGTGAACCCCTCGCGTCTCGGGGGCCTGCTCTCGCTGGCGACCGTGCACTGCTCCAGCTCGTTCATGGTGCGGCTCCAGCTGAGCAGTGACGGGACGCGGCTTTTCGGCGGCGACCTCTGCCCCGACGGGCTCTACGAGTGGGACGCCATCGGGCTCGCGACGACGCACCCCAACGGCCTGCTGTGGGCCAGCTGGTGCAACGGAGGGATGCAGGGACGGCTCGAGGTGAACGGTCGGTTCTTCCTCGGCTCGCACGGGGGGGACCGCGGCAAGGGAGGGTCCTGCTGGGTGTCGCCGGCCGACCGCACGTCCCATCCCGCGACCCGGGCGATGGCCTTCAGTGCCGCCACCGGACAGCTGCAGGAGTGGGCTCCGCTCTTCGACACGCCCATGGGCGTCTGGGCCTACGCCGTGGTGCCGCAGGGCCTGCTCGTCGGGGGAGACTTCACGGTGGCGGGTGACCGCAGCACACAGCAGCAGGGGCTCGCGCTCTTCCGCGGCACACCCTGAGCCGCTCGGCCGGCACTGAGGTGCGGGCCCCCAGGGCCGCGGCGAACGACGGTTTGGCCGTGCGGCGCCCCCCGCCTAGCGTCAGGGGGTGAGTGACCCAGCAGCAGTCGAGGCCCTGCCCCATCCGGCGCCCAGCCGCACCTCGGGGGTCGGCGGCGGTGTGCTCCTCGCGGCCACGAGCGGGGCCTCGGTGCAGTTCGGGGCCGCCTTCGCGGCGCGGCTCTTCCCGGCAGTCGGCCCCCTCGGCACCGTCGGGCTGCGGCTGGCGGCAGCCGGGCTCGTGCTGACCCTCGTGATCCGGCCGTGGCGACGCCGATGGAGCCGGGCCGACCTCGGCTCGTCCGCCGTCCTCGGCCTCGTCTTCGCCGCCATGAACACCACGCTCTACCTCGCCCTCGACCGGCTGCCCATCGCCACGGTCATCACCTTGGAGTTCCTGGGGCCACTCACCCTCGCCATCGTCACCGCTGCCGGGTGGGCGGTGCGGGTCTGGGCCCTGCCGGCGGCTGCCGGGGTGGCGTTCCTCGGCGGCGAGCTCACGGCGCACGACCTGGCCGGCGTGGCGCTGGCGCTGACGGCGGCCGCCTGCTGGGCGGCATACATCGTCGTCAACGGGCGTATCGGGCGCACCGGCACAGGGCTGGCCGGGCTGACCGTCGCCACCCTGGTGGCCGCGCTGCTCGTCGTCCCGGTCGGGGTCGTGTCGGCCGGCACCGCGCTGCTGCACCCGGCGGTGCTCGCGACCGGGCTCGCGGTGGGGATCCTCTCGAGCGCAATGCCCTACAGCTTCGACCTGCTCGCCCTGCGGCGGCTGCCCACCGCGGTCTTCGGCGTGCTCACCAGTCTCAACCCGGGCATGGCCGCGCTGGCCGGGCTCATCGTGCTGCGCCAGGCTCTGCCGTGGGCTTCTCTCGTCGGTATCGCCCTGGTCACCGTAGCGAGCGCGGGCGTGACGATCACCCCGCTCGTGCGGGGACGACGGTCTCGCTCGACGACGATCACCGGCACCCTCGGGGTGTAGGCTACCGTGGCGTAGTTCCGGCTCGACCAGCTCCTCACGCGCCACAACCCGCACGACGATCGCGACCACGGTCGTCCCGTCGTCGTCGACAGGGACCCGGGCCAACAGCTCGGCTGCACTGTCGGTGCGTCGCCCACCCGGGTGGGCAGTGGGCGGTGGGGAGTCGAGGCGGTACGCAGGTGAGCCGGTGCGCTCGCGGGTCAGACGTCGCGAGCGGCCGCGGGTCCGGCGGTCACGGCGAAGCAGTGGGGTTCGCGCAGGTCACGCGCCGCGAAGGCGGCGGTCACGGCGGCGGTGACGTCGTCGGCGTCGTCCGCTCGCACGAGGGCGATCGCGGAGCCGCCGAAGCCGCCCCCGGTCATCCGAGCCCCGAGGGCTCCGGCGGCGACGGAAGCCTCGACCGCGACGTCGAGCTCGACACACGACACCTCGTAGTCGTCGCGCAGGGAGGCGTGCGAAGCGAGGAAGAGGCGCCCGACCGCGTCGAGGTCGCCGGCGTGCAGGGCCGCCGCGCACTGCTGCACCCGCTCGATCTCGCCGACGACGTGGCGCACCCGGGCTCGTGCGGTGTCGTCCGGCAGCCGGGCCAGTGCCGCGCCC
>JALYVC010000087.1 GCA_030853445.1 Actinomycetota bacterium
TCGTGGTGGTGGGTGCCGCCGTGCGGTGGCACGTGGCCTCGCCCGAGCGGGCCTGAGCCGGGCCCGCTCCCCGTCAGCGGGCGAGCGCTCCCATGGGGTCCCACGCCGGCAGCACGAGGGGCTCGTCGGCCAGGCGTGCCCGCAGGTGCTCGGGGAGGGCGTCACGCCGGACGGCGATCTCGAAGACGTGCTCGGCGAACCAGCTGTCGTTCATCGTGTGGAAGCCCTTGTCGGCGTCCTTGTCGCCCCAGCTGTTCTCCACCCGCCACCGACGGGAGACCGGCTCGCCCGAGCCCTCGGGAGCCTGGGGTAACTCAGGTGCCTCGGGTGCCGCGGCTGCCTCGGGGCGGTCGATGACGTCGACCCCCGTGAGGAGCATCGCGTGGGTCATCATCGTGGCGCCGTGCAGGAGCCGGTCGGCCTTGTGCAGGTCGGTCGTCGTGCCGTAGACGGCGTCGTAGTCGTAGAGCGCGGCGTCCCATACGCCGTTGTCCTTCTCGTACATCTGGTCGACGTCGCAGCCGAACCACACCGGCTCCCCCGCGACGATGCTCTCGCGAGCGAGCCGCTTGATGAGGTCGATCTCGACGTTGAGATAGGTGACCGGCGGCGCGTCGACCACGTTGCCCAGGAACTCGACGGTGAACACCCGCCCGCGGGGGCTCGTGGCTCGCGGGTCGTCGACGAGGCTCACGTAGTCGTCGAGCGGCAGGGTGACGTAGCGCTGGGCGAACTCCTGCGGGGTGAGCACGCCTACGCGGTGGAAGCCCTTGTCCTTGTCGCGCCACTGCCAGTCGACGGTCGCGGGCGGCGTGCCCAGGTGAAGCGAGAGCATCCGGTGGACGGTGGACAGCAGGGTGGCCTTGGCCGCGCGCAGCTGGTCGACGTCGTCGCCCGACGCCGCCCGAGCGCGTAGGTCGCGGGCCGCCTGGCGCAGCACGTGGGTCAGGTCGCGGTTCATCTGACCGGTGCTGGAGGACGCCACCGTCTCGGGCATCGCCGACTTCGGCACGAGGCCGTACTTGCGCACGAGCGCCACGAACATGTTCCACTGGCCACCGTCGCCGGTCGGGTCGGTCAGCAGGTGCGCCACCGTGCGGTCGTCGACCTCGCGCGACGCAGTCTCGATGACCGCCTCGAGCCAGAAGTTGGCCTTCTCGAGCTTGTCCCAGAAGAGCAGGTGGTTCTGCGAGAACTCGAAGTCCTTGACGCCCAGCTCCCGCGCCGCCCCGACCCTCAGGAGGTTCAGCCCCGCGAAGAGCCAGCAACGTCCGCTCTGCTGCTGGTCGGTCACCGCCCAGTCGTCGAGCTGGTGCGACATCGAACGCTGGGCCGAGACCATCACGTCGTGATCGAGCGCCACGGCGTCGACCTGGTTGCGGGTCAGCGCGTTCTGCAGCACCTTGTGGTGCGGGTCGGCCCCCAGCTCCTTCGCCAGTCGCTCGAGGTCCGATGTGGTCAGCTCGCCAGCAGTCATAGGGGCACCGTATCCCTGGACGCGGACCCACGCCGCCCGGGCCTCCCCTTGCGCGGCCGGTCCGCTCACCCTGCTGGTCTAATGGGCGCGTGACCGCACCGAGAGCGACGGGCGGCCGCCGCCGGTTGATGCAGGCCTCGGTCACCCCCCTGGCGTCGATCCTCGGCTCGGGGCTGCTCATCATCGTGCCCGTGCTCGAGCGCACGCTCGGTGTCCTGTCGGTGCTGGGGGTCGTGGCGATCTGCGCCACCGCCTGGCTGCTCGGCACCGTCATCCGGCACAACGTGGTCGAGGTCGAGCGGCGCGTCGCGTCCTGCACGCTGGACGCCGGTACGGCGCGCTGGGGCGAGCTGGCGGACGGCGTCATCGTCGTCGCCTACGTCATCTCCGTGGCGCTCTACCTGCGGATCATGGCCCAGTACCTCGTGGGGTTCCTCGAGACGGGCGGGTCGGCCCTGTGGGAGCCGGTCGTCGCCTGTCTAGCCGTGGTGTTAATCGTCGTCATCGGGGTGCTTCGCGGCTTCACCGGGCTCGACCGCCTCGACCGCGTATCGCTCGCCGCGGTGCTGGTCCTCACCACGGTGCTGGGTGGTGTCCTGCTCCTGCACGACACCGTCGCCGCGGCGTCCGGCCTGCTGAGCCTTCCCCCCATCCCGTCGATGCCTCCGCTCGCCACGCTTTGCGTCCTGGGCGGCCTCGTCATCACCGTCCAGGGATTCGAGACCGTGCGTTACCTCGGGGGCGAGTACGACGCGACCACCCGGGTCCGGGCATCACGCCTGGCCCAGCTCGTCTCGACCTCCATCTACATCGGATTCGTCGCGGTGGCCACCCCGACGATGGGCATCGGGACCCCGGCGGGCGACGACATCACCCTGCTCGACATCATCGGACGCGTCGCACCCTGGCTCGCGCTCCCCCTCGTCCTGTCGGCCGTACTCAGCCAGCTCAGCGCCGCCATCGCCGACATGGCCGCTGCCGAGGGGAACCTCCGAGGGCTGAACCGGTGGTTCACCGGCCCACGGCCGTACCTCGTCAGCGGCGCCGCCGCTATCGCCCTGGCCGCGAGCGTCCCCACCCTCAGCATCGTCGCCGTCGCCTCCCGTGCCTTTGCGGCGTACTACGCCGTCCAGGCCGTGATCGCCGTCCGTACCTGCGCGGGTCTGCCGCGCCGAGCCGGCTTCGGGGCCCTGGCCCTGCTCATGCTCGCCGTGACCGTGTTCGCCCGGCCGGCAGGCTGACGGGGACGACCCCCGGCAGCCCGGGTGGGGTCGTCAGGTCCGTCAGTGCCGTCAGGTCCGTCAGTGCCGTACGAAGGGGTTGTCGAGGACGCCGATGCCCTCGACCTCCACGGAGACCCGCTGTCCGGGCTGCACCGGCCCGACCCCGGCCGGCGTGCCGGTGAGGATGACGTCGCCGGGCAGCAGGGTGAAGGCCGCCGACGCGTAGGACACGAGCTGCGCCACCCCGAACACCAGGTCGGCGGTCGTGCCGTCCTGCACGATCTCGCCGTCGAGCCGTGTGGTCAGACGCAGGTCGCTCGGGTCGAGGTCGGTCTCGATCCACGGCCCGAGGGGCTTCGAGGTGTCGAAGCCCTTGGCCCGCGACCACTGACCGTCGCTCTTCTGCAGGTCGCGCGCGGTCACGTCGTTGGCCACGGTGTAGCCCCAGATGCAGGCACCGGCGTCCTCGACCCTGACGTCCTTGCAGATCTTGCCGATCACGACGGCCAGCTCACCCTCGTAGTGGATGTTGTCACTGGCGCGCAGCATCACGACCGGGTCGCCCGGCCCCACGACGGCGGTGTTGGGCACGAGGAACATCAGCGGCTCCTCGGGGAGGTCGCCGCCCATCTCGGCCGCGTGGTCGGCATAGTTGCGGCCTATGCCGATCACCTTGCTGCGGGGGATGACGGGGGCGAGCAGCCGCACCTCGTCGAGCGGCACGCTCGTCGTCCCGGGCACGATGCCGACGTAGAGCGGGTCGCCCTGCAGGGCGTGCACCACCTCGCTCCCCGGCTCGCCCTCCACGACGCCATACGACGGGTCGTCACCGGTGGTGTACCTCGCAATGCGCATACCCCCACCCTAGAGCGCGCCCCCGGTGGACTCGACGCAGCGTCGTGGCAG
>JALYVC010000119.1 GCA_030853445.1 Actinomycetota bacterium
GGGCTCGTTTCACCTCCCGATGGGCTGCAGTCGAGGACCGGGCCAGCACCGTCAATGACTCACGCTGACCAGCGGACATCACCAACGGGGCAGCTGCTTTGTTCATGCCCCCAGCCTACCCAAAAAAAACTAACTATTTTGGAGACACACCACTAGCAGCCGTGCCGTGCCGCCGCCGGCCTTCAGCAGGCCGAGCAGCACGCGGATCGTCGTGGACTTGCCGGAGCCGTTGGGGCCGAGGAAGCCGTGGACCTCGCCCGCGGCCACGTGCAGGTCGAGGCCGTCGAGGGCGACGGTCCTGCCGAAGGACTTGCGCAGGCCCTCGACCTCGATCGCGAGGTCGGCCCGAGAGGCACTGGTCATGGACACAAGAGTACATAACTTTCAGAAGAAGATGAATGATCTAAACTGGCCGACATGCCTGCCCAGCCCACCACGAGGGGACGTCGCACGAGGGGGACGCTGGTCCCCGACCCCTGCGAGGTCGCCGGCTTCGTCGAGCGGCTGGGCTCCACGCTCACCGAGGCCGGCTTCCGACGCCTCCCGGCCCGGGTCTTCGCCTGCCTCCTCGCCCGGGAGGACGGGCGGATGACCGCGGCCGAGCTCGCCGACACGCTGCGCGTGAGCGCCGGGTCGGTCTCCGGCGCCGTGGGCTACCTCGGGTCGATCCACCTCATCCACCGCGAGCGCGAGCGGGGGAGCCGTCGCGACGTCTACGTCGTGGCCGACGACGCTTGGCACGACACGATGCTGGGCGCCGGCCGCATCTACGAGCCGTTCATCCGGGTGCTCGCCGACGGCGTCGACACCGTCGGCGGTGCCGGCACCCGCGCCGGTGACCGCCTGGCCCTCTCGGTCGGCTTCATGGAGTTCCTCGTCGAGGAGATGGCCGGGATCTCCGCGCGGTGGGAGGCGCGGCAGGCGCAGGCCGACCCCACCCCCTGACCCGTGCCGGGTGGTCACCGCGACGGGGAAGGGCCCGACGCGCTCAGGCCGACCGGCGAGTGTCTACTTTGTTCCTGTTTGGCAAGCACAAACCGGGCTTCTGCCTGCCCGTCGGCTCAATCGGCCACCCTGCATGCGGAGCGCGACGGCCTCCTTCACGAGGTGCCACACGGCGGCGGGCTCACTCATCACCATCTCGTAGCTGAAGCGGAGCACCAGCCAGCCCTCGACCACCAGGCGGTCGTAGCGTCGGCAGTCCCGGTCGAGCGCCTTGCGGTTGCCGTGGAACTCGAAGCTGTCGGCCTCGAGCACGATCCCCAGCGCCTCGTCGGCCAGGTCGACGATGTAGGTGACCGTGCCACCGCGCCTCGTGCGGGCCGTGATCGGCCGCTGCGGTTCAGGGGCCAGACCGGGGACGGTGGAGACGATCGCGCGGAGCACCGACTCAAAGGGATTCGCCGCCCGCATATCGGCTGCGGCGGCCACCGCCCAGACCCTCTCGCGCTGCCGGGTCGGCAGGTGCCTGGCCGCCACCTGCACCTCCACCGGTTTTAGCCCGTTCCGCCAGGCCGAGTCGAAGACGGCGAGCGCCTCGTCCCACGGGAGGTCGAGGCAGCAGTCGATGACGGTGCGGACGGGGCTGGTCACCCAGCCGTCGATCACGTCCGTCGCCTCCAGGTCGCGATAGTGGGCGGTCACCCCGGCTCGCTGCGCGGGACCGAGTCGTCGCTTGCGCCGCACGGTGACGTGGGGCCTCGTCGGCGTGAGCTTGAGCGACCAGCCCCAGTGGCCGGCCGCGGTTAGGTGGCTCACTACGGCAGTGAGCCGGTCGGCGGTGGCCCGGGCGTCGTCGAGGGAGACGAGCGCATACCGCCCGCGTCGTCCGCGCACCACCGACCCGTCGCTCACGGCCCGCCTCAGGCGGCGGGCGGGCACCGTGCGGCGCAGCTCGCCCCACGAGGCCACCCCACCCATACGCTCCAGGACCTGGGCCACTTCGGTCACCGGCGTGCTGGTCATGCCGAGAAGACTGCCCGAATGGCGGACGAGGACTCGGCCCTCATCCACAAGAGGTGCCGATGGACCGGCACGAGTCTGTTTTGCGCCCTCATCTCAGGGCCAAACTGGACTTACGCCGGCTGGTCGGTCCTGCCGGCGGTCAGGCGGGGCGGGCGCCGTCGGCGGTGGCCGCGGTGCTGCCGGCTCGGACGCCGGCCTCGAGGGCCTCTCGCGGGGTCGCGAGCGAGAGC
>JALYVC010000134.1 GCA_030853445.1 Actinomycetota bacterium
GCGCTCGGGGCTCCTTGACGGGGCGGGCGGGCGCGGGCGGCGCGGCGGGGGCCGCCGAGACCTGCGCCGGTGGTGGCGGCCACATCAGCTCGCCGTCGCGCACCACCGTCATGCCGCGTTGCACGACGTCGTCCATGTCGAGCGCGACCTGGCCGTCCTTTCCCGGCGTGATCAGCTTGAGGAGGTTGACGAGGTTCTGCGAGAAGAGGTTCGAGGCCTGGGTCGGCAGGCGCCCCGGCAGGTCGGTGTAGCCGATGATCTTCACGCCGTTGTCGCTGGTGACGACCTCACCGGCCCGCGAGAGCTCGCAGTTGCCGCCGTTGGCCGCGGCCATGTCGACGATGACGCTGCCCGGCCTCATCGACGCCACCATCTCGGCGGTGATCAGCCGAGGCGCGGGGCGGCCGGGGATGAGGGCCGTCGTGATGATGATGTCGACCTCCTCGGCCTGGGCCGCGTAGAGGGCGGCGGCGCGGGCGTTGAAGTCGTCGCTCGTCTCCTTCGCGTAGCCGTCGGCCGACGCCTGCTGCTCGGCCTGCGTGCGCTCCACCTGCAGGAACTGCGCCCCCATCGACTCGACCTGCTCGCCCGCCTCGACCCGGGCGTCGAAGGCCCGCACCATCGCGCCGAGGCTGTTGGCGGTGCCGATCGCCGCCAGCCCGGCGACCCCGGCCCCGATCACGAGCACCTTCGCCGGGGGCACCTTGCCGGCCGCCGTCACCTGGCCGGTGAAGAGGCCGCCGAACTCGTGCGCCGCCTCGATCACGGCGCGGTACCCGCCGATGTTGGCCATCGACGAGAGCACGTCGAGCGCCTGGGCCCGCGAGATGCGGGGCACGGCGTCCATGGCCAGCACGGTGATCCGCCGGGCGGCGAGCTTCTCCACCAGCTCGGGCCGCAGCGCCGGGCTGACGAGGCTGGCCAGCAGCGCCCCGTCGCGCAGGGCAGCGATCTCGTCGTCGTCGGGCGCGTTGATCTTGAGCACGACGTCGCTGCCCCACACGGCCGCGGCGTCCACGACGGCGGCGCCCGCGGCGGCATACGCGTCGTCGGGGAAGGCCGCTTTCGCGCCTGCTCCGGTCTCGACGGCGACCTCGTAGCCCAGGCCGATCAGCTTCTCCACCGACGCGGGCGTCGCGGCCACCCGCGTCTCCCCCGCTGAGGTCTCGCGTGGAACTCCGATGCGCATGCGCACTCCCGTCGGCCTGCTCGTGCTGCTGGTGGCGTCCACCCTGACCCTCGGCGCCGGCGCCGGGGGTTGCCGGCCCGACGGCCCGCACCCCCGCAACCTAGACGGTCCTGCGGCCCTGACGAAACCTCTTGTCCACCGGGCACCGCGTGTCGGTCCTCACCACGCGGTCGCGGGGCCGGCCTCGCAGCATCGGACAGGGAGCGTCGTGCATCACGCGTCGCGGGCAGACTGAAGGCCCGCGAGACTCGGGGCTCATCGCGGGCCTTCAGGGAACGGGGGTCCTTCCGGTGCTGCGACCCGGGAGGACGATCAGCGGCAGCCGCCTCTCGGCAGCGACCATCGAGGCGAAAGTTGATGTCGCAACAACGTCAATGTAGCGCGGTTACGGGAGTCCGTGGGGTGAATCCTCGAGATCCCTCACCGGCGTGTCGCTGATCGCCGCGTCGAGCGGCCATCATCGCGTGATCTCGACCGCCTCGTCGCCCGTGGCGGTGGGGGTGGGTGGGGCCTTGCGCTCGGGGGGGCGGGCGCGGGAGGCTGAAACCCTCCCGAGCGGTCGTTCGGTCGCCGGGTGTCAGCCCGCCAGCCCAGGAGCACCGTGACCTCGCACCCCGACCTGTCCCTCGCCGCCCCGTCGGCCCACGCCGTCGACCTCTACCAGCGGATGGTGGGCTTCATGACCGACGAGGTGCTACCGGCCGAGGCGGCCTACGCCGCCCAGCGGCGCGGGGCGGGGCCCGACGACCACACGCTCCCGACGGTCGTCGAGGACCTGAAGACCAGTGCCCGCGCGCAGGGGCTGTGGAACCTCTTCCTGCCGTCGGAGTCGGGGCTGACCCAGCTGGAGTACGCCCCCATCGCCGAGCTGTCGGGATGGAGCCTCGACCTCGCGCCGGAGGCGACCAACGGGCAGGCCCCCGACACCGGCAACATGGAGCTGCTGCACCTGCTCGGCACCGACGAGCAGAAGCGACAGTGGCTGGACCCGTTGCTGGCCGGTGAGATCCGCTCGGCCTTCGCCATGACCGAGCCCGAGGTCGCGAGCAGCGACGCGACCAACATCGCGACCCGCATCGTGCGCGACGGCGACGACTACGTCATCACCGGGCGCAAGTGGTGGACCAGCGGGGCGATGGACCCGCGTTGCTCGGTGCTCATCCTCATGGGCAAGACCGACCCCGAGGCGGCGACCCACCGTCAGCAGACGATGGTCATCGTGCCGAAGGACACCCCGGGCGTGACCGTCGTGCGCGACCTGCCGGTCTTCGGCCGCTACGAGCAGCACGGACATGCCGAGGTGCGGTTCGACCAGGTGCGCGTTCCGGTCACCCACGCGCTCGGCGAGGAGGGGGGCGGCTTCGCGGCCGCGCAGGCCAGGCTCGGCCCCGGCCGCATCCACCACTGCATGCGGGCCCTCGGTGCCGCCGAGCGCGCCCTCGCCCTGATGGTGCGACGGGCCCAGGACCGTGTCGCCTTCGGCGGCCCGCTCGCAGACCAGGGCGTCGTGCGCCAGCAGATCGCGGAGTCGAGGATGGAGATCGAGCAGGCGCGGCTGGTGTGCCACCGGGCCTGCCAGGTGATCGACACGCAAGGCAACAAGGCCGCCCGCGACCTCGTGGCCATGGCCAAGGTCGTGGTGCCTCGCGCCGCCACCTCGGTGATCGACCGGGCGATCCAGCTGCACGGCGGGATGGGAGTCACCGACGACACGCCGCTGGCCGCGATGTACGGGTGGCACCGCGCCATGCGGCTCTTCGACGGGCCCGACGAGGTGCACCTGCGCTCGCTCGCTCGCTCCGAGCTGCGCCGCACGCCAGCCCTGCCCGTGTGAGACCTCAGCCCGGCGTCGGGAAGGTGAGGACGATGCTGGTGCCCACCGTGACCCTGCTGTCCACCGTCAGCTGGCCGCCCGCGTCCTCGGCACGGGCCAGCATCGACACCATCCCGAGGTGGCCCTTTCGTGGACCGATGTCGGCGGCGCCCACCCCGTCGTCGTCCACCCTCAGCACGGTGTAGGAAGGCCCGACGCTCGCGCGCACGACCACCCGGGTGGCGTTGGCGTGCTGACGGGCGTTGACGAGCGCCTCGCGCAGGATCAGCATGGCTGCCCCCTGCTGCACCGCGGAGAGCGGGAGAGACTCCGGCCCGAGGCACGTCACCACCGTCTGGGTGCCCATGAAGGTGGTGTCGGCCAGCTCCGCGACCGCGGCCACGAGGCCGTCGTCGAGGTCGGGCGGTGACAGGGCGACGATGAGCAAGCGCAGGCGCTCCATGGCGGTCTCGAGGATCCTGCCGATGCGGGCCGTCTCTTCGTGCGTGGGCGCCCGGGCCGGTTCGACCTCGGCCTCGCGCTCCTTGTCGAGCCGCCGCCCCAGGGCCATCAGACGCAGGCGGGCAGCGGCGATCAGCTGGATCGGCTCGTCGTGGACGGCCTCCGCGAGCAGCCTGCGCTCGCGTGTCTCCGTCACCGACAGTCGCTCCACCAGGCGGTGTCGCTGGCTGCGTGCGTCCTCCAGCAGGCGGTTCGCGGCCTTGCGACGGTCGCGCTCGCGGCCCTCGGACGACAACGCCTGGTCGGCCACGACGGCTGCGCCGGCACGGTCGGCGAGGATGAGGGCCAGGTCGACGTCACCCTGCTCGTACGGTGCGCCGGCCCCCGACCGGTGCAGGCTGAGGACGCCGACGACCCGCCCCTGGTTGCACACGGGGACGATGATCAGCTGACCGACGTCCTCGGGAGGAAGTCGGCCGGTGTCCTTCTCGAAGCGGGCGACCCATTCGGCGTCGACGGAGCTCGTGACGGACTGACCGGTCTCGAGGACCTCTCGCACCAGCGGGTCCCGGGGTGTCGGCCGGGTCGCCGGATCGGCCCACAGCTGCGCCATGCGCCCGGTGGTGGCCGGGTCGGCGTCGCTGACGGCGAAGCGCTCGAAGTGGGTGCCGTCCTGCGAGAGCTCGGCGAAGTAAGCCCCTCCTCCGAGCGCGGCGACCGCGAGGTCGGTGACGGTCTTGAGGATGTCGGCGACGGACAGCTTCGACGAGGTGATGACGGCACTGAGGTCGCGCACCATGGCGATGCGGTTGGCGTGCACCTGTTGGCGGGCACGCTCCAGCTCGGCTGACGCCGTCGCCGCAGCCGTCACGTCGATGTGGGTCGCCACTGCGCGCAGGAGCTGCCCATCCGCACCGAGCGTCCACTCGGCCACGGTCTGGATGCGTCGCTCCCTGCCCGCCGACCCCGGTGACCCGCCCGCCGCGTGCACCCGGTAGCTCAGGGTCACCTTTCCTCCGTCGAGGAACCCGGCCCAGTCCTGGCTCAGTCGGGCACGGTCGTCGGGCACCACGGCCTGCGCGATGATCCACTGGGGTTCGAGGGTGGGGTCGTCGATGCCCAGCATCGAAAGCGTGCGGAGGTCGTGCTGCCATCCTGTCCGCACGTCGTAGTTGGTCACGCCCAGGCCGTGCAGGCTGGCCGCGTGATCCAGGTGCGTCTGCTGGGCGCGCACCGACGAGAGGTCGGTCGATCGGGCCACCGCGCCGGTGACGACGTCGTCGACCCCGCGCAGGGGCCTGACCTCGACATGGAAGAGGCGTCCGCTCCCCGGGTCGACGAACTCGACGTCGGCGTCCCTGCCCGCGAGCGCTGACCGGTAGGCATCGAGAAGGGAAGGAGGCGAGTCCGTGCCCAGGATGTCCGTCAGCCGCTGGCCCGCCAGCGCGTGGCCGTCCATCCCCGCCTCGACCAGGTCGGGTCCGTGGGCCGACACCACCCTCAGGTCGGGATCGATGACGAAGGTGGCGCCACCGGACATGTCCTGCGCCAGACGCAGCGACTTGAGCTCCTGCCCGATGCACACGACGTCGTCGGTCACGAGCACCCCCTCCCGAAAGGTCGTGGTCAAGTGCGCTCACCCTAACGGAGGTTGTCCCTCTGCGCATGAATCGTCCCGATTGAGACCACTGTGCGCCGCGACGAACCACCTCTGCGCTCCGCTAAGGGCGCGAGCAGTCGCCCGTTCCCCGCCCGAGCGGCGCTCCTTGCCCGTCAGCTGCGCAGCTCCCGGCGCAGGATCTTGCCGGTGACGGTCTTGGGTAGGTCGTCGACCAGGACGACCTGCCGGGGGTACTTGTAGGCGGCCATCCGCTCCTTGCAGTGCGCGATGAGCTCGTCGGGCGAAGCAACGGCGCCGGCCTTGAGGCTGACGAAGGCCTTGACCGTCTCACCCCGCTTCTCGTCGGGGACACCGACGACCGCCGCCTCCCGCACGGCGGGATGCTCGGCCAGGACGTCCTCGACCTCGCGCGGCCACACCTTGTAACCGGACGCGTTGATCATGTCCTTCTTGCGATCGACGATGAAGACCCAGCCCTCGGCGTTCATGAAGCCCACGTCACCGCTCTTCAGCGCCCCACCCGGCAGGTTGGCCGCCGTCTCGTCGGGCTTGCCCCAGTAGCCGGCCACGACCTGGGGCCCGTCGGCGACGATCTCGCCCACCTCACCGATCGGCAGGTCGTGGCCCTCCTCGTCCTGGATCCGCACGATGGTGCTGGGGGCCGGCGCCCCGACCGAGAGCGCCCCCGACGTCGGGTCGACCGGGGAGGTGGCACCGAACGGGGTCAGGGTCATGGGGCTGGTCGTCTCGGTCAGGCCGTAGGCGTTGTGCACCTGCAGCCCGGTGGCGGCCCGGAACGCCTTCTCGGCCGTCGGTGAGATCGCGGCGCCGCCGGAGAATACGGAGGTGAACGACGCGAAGTGGTCGCGGGTGAAGTCGGGTGACCCCAGAAGGGCGTTGAAGGCGGTGATCGCCCCGATCGTGCACGTCGGGCGGTGCTCGAGCAGGGCGTCGAGCACGACCCCGGGCTCGAAGCGGTAGGCCAGCACCAGGGTCAGCGGGGAGAGGAAGCTGACCGCGACGTGACCGATGAGCCCCGTGATGTGGAACAGCGGCGCGACCCCGAAGACCGAGCCACCCCTGGCGAACCGGGCGCAGTCGCGGTAGACCATCGCGGTGAAGACCACGTTGCCGTGGGTGTTCATCGCGCCCTTCGGCACCCCCGTCGTGCCAGAGGTGTAGGTGAGGAAGGCGACGTCGTCGGCGGCCAGCGTGACCGCGGGGGGCGACTGCCCGGCATACCGGTCGATGAGCTCGGTGAGGTCGGTCGTCCCCTCGTGCCGCGCCCGGGTCGTGCCCGCGAAGAGCCGCGGGTCGTCGCGGGTCTGGTGCTCCAGCTCGCTCGTGGTCAGCACGAGGGTGACGTCGGTATCGGGCACGACCTCGCGCGCCACCTGGTCGTAGAGCGTCTCGAGGGAGACGAGCACCGTCGCGCCCGAGTCCTTCAGCAGGTAGGACAGCTCGCGCACCCGGCTCATCGGGTTGATCGAGACCATCACCCCGCCGGCCTTCCACGTGGCCAGCACGCAGACGACGAACTGCGGCACGTTCTGCAGGTAGACCGCCAACCGGTCGCCGGGCTGGAAGCCGTGCTCGAGCAGGGCCACGGCGAGCGCGTCGCTCTGCGCAGCCAGCTCGGCCCGGGTCAGCACACCGTCGAAGTACCGGACAGCGACCCCTTCCGGGTCGGCTGCGAGCCCCGCCTCGAACATCGAGAGGCCGTCGGTGAACTCCGGGGTGAGATCGGCCGGCCCGCCGGCGTAGAGGGGCAGCCAGGGTCGTTCGTCGTAGACGCTCACGGGAGGCGGCTCTCCTACTTGATCGCGAGCGGGTTGACCGGCGACCCGCTCCCGAGCGCGACCTTGAGCGGCGCTGCGGCGTAGAAGAACTCGTAGACCCCGTCGGCGGCGCAGTCGTCGGCAAGCTTCTCGAGGTCAGCGATCTCGGTGAGCGTGACACCGAGGTTGCGCATCAGGGCGTTGTGCAGCACCAGCGCGACGCCGTTGTTGGGGTCGGTCGTCACCTCGTTGGCGATCGTGTCGGTGACGAGGTTGGGGATCTCCATCTCGGCGAACCACGTCACCAGCTCGGGGCTGTAGACCAGTCCCGGCTCGCAGAAGCCCTCGTAGAACTTGTCGCCGAGCTCGAAGAAGAGCTGGAGGAAGTTGGTCCGGATGACGATGATGTCGCGCTTGCGCAGCTCGACGCCCTGGGCGGCCGCACAGGCGAGCAGGTCGTCGTGGGTGTAGGTCTCGGCGGCCTCGAGGTTGGTCTTGCCCCGGAAGCGCGCCATGTCGAGCAGCACCGCCCGGCCGACGACGCCGCGCTGGGCGATCGGCTCGATGCTGGCCTTCTGCAGGCCGCCGATGGTCGTGCGGGCGTCGTAGCCGTTCCACAGCTGGCCGTCGTACCAGACGTGCCCGAGGGCGTCGTACTGCGTGGAGCCCTGGAGGAAGGCGTTGATCTTGTCGTCGGCGTAGTGCAGACCACCGGGGTAGGCCGGCGCGTCGTCGCCGTCCCAGTTCGACTCGTCGAGGATCTGCGTGCGCTCGGCCGGTGTGCGGCCGGGCCAGACCGGGTCACCCTTGGGGTCGCCGATGAGACGCTGGAGGGTGAAGACCTTGCCCGAGCGGATCAGGCCGGCCGCCGCGAGCACCTGCTCCGGCCCGAGGTAGTTGAGGCCACCCACCTCGTCGTCGTCGCCCCACTTCCCCCAGTTCTTCGGGGAGTCCTTCAGCAGCTCGCCGAGGGGGGGAGCTGAGGGGGTGGCGGGGGTCTCGGAATCGGACATGGATCCTCCTGGGCCTGAGGGCAGCGTCGTTGCAGCAGACATGGCCGACCGAGCGATTGCTCGGTCATCGATGTCGTCGACCAGCCTGTCCAGACCGAAGTGATGTGTCAAGAGGCACGCTCGCTTGGGGGGCCATCAGGAAGCATTCAGCATTCCTGAAGACCGATGGCATGGACGACGACCCACCGCGTTCGTGGCCGGAAGCCGTCTGGCCCGCTAGCGTGCGGTCATGACCCCCGCAGCCGTGGCGCCCCCGTCGACGGGCGAGCCCCGCGACGGGCACCGCACCGCACTCGGCGCCGCCATCCGCGGGCTGCGCCAGGGGCGCGGACAGACTTTGCGTGACCTGGCCGACCTCGTCGGCGTGAGCCCGGCGACCCTGAGCGGCATCGAGACCGGCAAGACGGGGGTCTCGAGCGAACGGCTCACCCGGGTCGCCGAGGCTCTGGGGGTGCCGGTGGAGCGGCTGCTCTCGTCGTCCTCCTCTGCGCAGGATGAGCCGCCACCGACTCTCCGCAGCCCGGGGCCGGCCGGAAGCGCCGGGCCGCAGGTGCCTGACGACTGGCGCGACTACCCACCCCTGCAGCTCGACGCGGCGCTCACCGGGGCCCTGTCGGCGTTTCTCGAGCTCGGCTACCACGGCGCCTCGATGCGGGTCATCGCCGAGCGGGCCGGCCTGTCGGTGCCGGGCCTCTACCACCACTACGCCAGCAAGCAGGAGATGCTCGTCGCGCTGCTCGACCTCACGATGCAGGACCTGCGGGTGCGCATGGTGGCCGCCCGAGAGCAGGGACGCGACGTGGTGGAGCGCTTCGCCCTCGTCGTCGAGTGCCTCGCACTCTTCCACACCCATCGCCGCGAGCTGGGTTTCGTGGGCGCCTCCGAGATGCGCAGTCTCGAGCCGGCGGAGCGGGCCCGCGTCGCTGCGCTGCGCATCGACGAGCAGCGGGTCGTCGACGAGGCCGTCGAGGCCGGGGTCGGGGCCGAGGCCTTCTCGTCACCTCAGCCGCACGACGTGGCCCGGGCGGTTGTCACGATGTGCACCGCCCTACCGCAGTGGTTTCGGCCCGACGGGCCGGCGAGCGCCGAGCAGGTCGCCCAGCAGTACGTCGCCTTCGCGCTCGACCTGGTGCGATGCGATCCCGCCCGCCGGCCCGTCGTCGGCGACCGCGGTGGGGCTACATCTGCTCCGGTGACCTGACCCCGAGCAGCTCGAGTCCCTGCACCATCACCCGCAGGGTGAGGGCGCACAGGGCGAGCCGCGACTCCCGCAGCTCGCTGGTCTCGGCCTTGAGCACCGGGCAGTCCTCGTAGAAAAACGAGTAGGTCTGGGCCAGGTCGAAGAGGTAGGCGCACAGCCGGTGCGGCTCGAGCTCGTCACCGACGGCCGCGACGACGTCGCCGAACTTGAGCAGCGCAATCGCCAGGGCCCGCTCCCCGGGCTCGGTGACGACGACCGTGCGCTCGGCTCCCCCGACCTGCACCCCGGCCGCCCGGAAGATCGAGCGCACCCGGGTGACGGCGTACTGCAGGTAGGGCCCGGTGTTGCCGGTGAGGGCGAGCATCCGCTCAAGGTCGAAGACGTAGTCGCTGTCGTGAGCCACCGACAGGTCTGCGTACTTGACCGCTCCGATGCCGACCTGGGGGGCGATGGCGTCGCGGGTGGCCTGGTCGAGGTCGGGCCGCCGCTCGTCGACCACCGTGTGCGCGTTGGTCACCGCCTCGTCGAGCAGGGCCATCAACCGCATCGAGTCACCCGAGCGGGTCTTGAGGATCTTGTGGTCGGCGCCCAGCACGCTGCCGATCCGGACGTGCACGACCTCGACGTCAGCGGGCAGCCAGCCGGCCTTCCGGGCGGTGTCCCAGACCATCGACAGGTGCAGGGCCTGGGTCGCCCCGATGACGTAGAGCACCCGGTCGGCGTGCAGGTCACGCACCCGGTGCCGGATCGTGGCGAGGTCGGTCGTGCCGTAGCCGTAGCCCCCGTCGGACTTGCGGATGATCAGCGGCACGGGCTTACCCTCGCGGCCCGTGTAGCCGTCGAGGAAGACACACAGGGCCCCCTCCGACACGGTGGCGATACCCGCCGCCTCCAGCTCTGCGCAGATCTGCGCCAGGTCGTCGTTGTACGACGACTCGCCCGCCAGGTCGGCGTCGGTGAGCGTGACGTCGAGCGTCGCGTAGATCCGGTTGAAGTACTGCTTGGACAGGTCGACCAGCCGGTGCCAGATGACGAGGGTGTCGGAGTCACCGGCCTGCAGCGCGACGACCCGTGACCGCGCCCGGGTGGCGAAGGGCTCGCCCGCGTCGAACTTGGCGCGGGCCCCCTGGTAGAAGGCATTGGGGTCGGTCTGGAGCAGGTCGGCCTGCGGCGAGTCGTCGCCGACGTCGAGCAGGTGCTCGATGAGCATCCCGAACGGTGTGCCCCAGTCTCCGATGTGGTTCTGCCTGATCACGGTGTGCCCGAGGTGCTCCAGCGTGCGCGCGAGGGCGTCGCCGACGATCGTCGTGCGCAGGTGGCCGACGTGCATCTCCTTGGCCACGTTGGGCGCCGAGTAGTCGATCGGCACCGTCTGGTGCTCCTGCCTGGGCACGCCCAGGCGGTCGTCCACCCCGACCGCAGTGACGCCGGCCGCGATCCACGGGTCGGCGAGGGTGAGGTTGATGAAGCCCGGGCCGCTGATCTCGACCTCGCTGCACATGCCGTCGACGTCGAGGTCTTCCAGCGCGGTGACGATCCTCGCCGCGGCCTCCCGCGGCGGCATACCGAGCCGCTTGGCCAGGGCGAGCGGGGCGTTGCACTGCAGGTCGGCGAACTGGCTCGGCCGCAGCACCGGGTCGGCGTCGCGCAGGTCGTCACCGAAGGCTGCGGCGATGGCCGAGGTGAGCAGGGGGGCGAGCGCAGCTGAGGGCGAGACCATGCGCACCAGCCTAGGGTCCGCCACCACCGGGTCTCGCCGAGCCCACCGGCTGGAGCCGTCGTCCGGTCACTGGCGGGCCTCCTGCTGACGTCGCGGTCAGGTGGCGGGCGGCAGCCCGAGGTCGGCGACGGTCTTCTCCCGCATCTCGACCTTGCGCACCTTGCCCGTCACCGTCATGGGGAAGTCCTCGACGATCCGCACGTAACGGGGGATCTTGTAGTGCGCGAGCTTGCCCGTGGCGAAGACCCGCACGGACTCGGCCGTCACCGGCTCGGAGCCCTCACGCATCTGCACCCAGGCGCACAGCTCCTCGCCGTACCTCTCGTCGGGCACGCCGATGACCTGGGCGTCGAGGATGTCGGGGTGGGTGTAGAGGAACTCCTCGATCTCGCGGGGGTAGATGTTCTCCCCACCCCGGATGACCATGTCCTTGATGCGGCCCGTGATCTGCACGTAGCCGCTCTCGTCCATGACCGCGATGTCGCCGGTGTGCATCCAGCCGTCGCGCAGCACCTCGGCGGTCTTGGCGGGCTCCTCCCAGTAGCCGAGCATCACCGAGTAGCCCTTGGTCGCCAGCTCGCCCGCCACCCCCCGGGGCAGGACCTCGCCGCTCACGGGGTCGACGACCTTGATCTCGAGGTGCGGCCCGACCCGCCCGACCGTGCCGACCTTGCGCTCGAAGGAGTCGTCGACCCGGGTCTGGGTCGACACCGGCGAGGTCTCGGTCATGCCGTAGCAGATCGAGATCTGGTCGATGCCGGCCGCGATGACCTTCTTCATCATCTCGGCCGGGCAGGGCGAGCCGGCCATGATGCCGGTGCGCAGGCTCGACAGGTCGTAGCTCGCGAAGTCGGGCAGCGACCACTCGGCGATGAACATCGTGGGCACGCCGTAGAGCGAGGTGCACCGTTCGTCCTGGCAGGCGCGCAGCGTCGCGGCCGGGTCGAAGCCGGGCGCGGGGATGACCATCGCCGCACCGTGCGTCGTGCAGGCGAGGTTGCCCATCACCATGCCGAAGCAGTGGTAGAACGGCACGGGTATGCAGACCCGGTCGGCCTCGGTGTAGTGGCACAGCTCGCCGACGAACCACCCGTTGTTGAGGATGTTGCGGTGGCTCAGGGTGGCGCCCTTGGGGAAACCCGTGGTGCCGGAGGTGTACTGCAGGTTGATGGGGTCATCCGGCCTGAGTCCGCCCTGGATCTCGGCCAGCCGCTCCGTCGAGACGTCGGCGGCCCTGCTCATCAGGGCGTCCCATGACCCGGTGCCGATCAGGACGACCGACTCGAGGGTCTCGAGCTCGGGCTCGACCTCGGCCAGCATCGCCGCGTAGTCACTGGTCCTGAAGCTCGGCGCCGCGACGACCATGCGGATACCGGCCTGCGCGACGACGTACCTCAGCTCGTGGGTGCGGTAGGACGGGTTGATGTTGACCAGGATCGCGCCCATCTTGGCCGTGGCGTACTGCACCATCGTCCACTCGGCGCAGTTGGGAGCCCAGATGCCGACCCGGTCACCCTGACCGATGCCCGCACCCACGAGGGCCCGCGCCAGCCGCTCGACGTCTGCCGCGAGCTCTGCATAGGTCCACCGTCTCCCCTGCGCGACGTCGACGAGCGCCTCACGGTCGCCGAAGCGGGCGACCGTCGCGTCGAAGCTGTCGCCGATCGTCTCCTCGAGCAGCGGCAGGTCGGTCTCCCCTGCCGTCTGGGACAGGGCGTTGCGGGTGGCGGTGTCGGACATCTGTGGCCTTCCTGCGGGACGGTGCTGCGGGCAGCAACACTGCTGACCGCAGTCCACTACGTCATGCGACGACACCGCAAGTGCCCGGGGCCGTGACGGTCCCCTCCCGCGGACCCCACAGGACGGCCCGGGCGGACGGGTGACCGAGTTGCTGGGCGTCACCGCCGCGGGTGTCGACCGCCTCAGCCCAGGGTGACGACGAGGTCGGCGCGCGCCCGGGTCGCCGCCACCGTGGCGGCGTTGGCCTGGTCGGGCCCGAGGGCCCAGGCGCGGGCCGACTCGGGCGCCTTGCCGAAGGCGACGTGCCGCTCGACCAGGCGCCTCAGCCGCTCCGGCTCGTCGAGCTCGACGTACCAGACCTCGTCCATCGCGGCTCCGACACCGCGCCAGGCGGGGTCGTCGAGCAGGAGGTAGTTGCCCTCGGTGACGACCAGGCGCACGCCGGGCTCGACGACCACGGCGGCGGCGATCGGCTGCTCGAGGTCGCGCTCGAAGCCGGGGGCGTAGACGGGTCGCCCCGAGCCGCTGCGCACCCGCTGCAGCACCGCGAGGTAGCCGTCCACGTCGAAGGTCTCGGGCGAGCCCTTGCGCTCGGCGAGCCCCAGTCGCGCGAGCTGCGCGTCGGCCAGGTGGAAGCCGTCCATGGGCAGGTGGGCGACGGGGAGGGGACCATCGCGTCCCACCCCCGCCCCCAGGGCGGCGACGAGCGCCTCGGCCAGGGTCGTCTTGCCGGCGCCCGGCGCGCCACTGACCCCGAGCACGACGGGTCGCCCGCCCGAGACCTGCGCCACGAGGCGCCTCGCCCGGGCGAGCAGGGGGGTCAGGACGGCGTCGGGGAGGACGGTCGGCCCGGAGGGTGACGGTGGGGTGAGGGGTGACGGCATACCGACATTGTCGGGCCCGTCGGCATGTTGCACGCCCCGCGCAGGCGTGCACGCCCCTGACAGTGGTCCAATGGGGTGGTGGCGGACCTCACGGTCTGGTGGGCCCTCGTGGGTGACACCGACCCTGCTCGAGAGCTCCTCGTGCGCGCCGTCGCCCAGCACCTCGAGGTGGCGCCGAGCCGGGTGCGCATCGCGTCGGTCTGCCCCGTCTGCCGCTCGTCGGAGCACGGACGTCCCATCGTGGCCGAGCCCGCCGGCACCCACCTCCACCTCAGCCTCAGCCGGGCACCCGGGCTCGTGGCCGTCGCGGTGACCGAGGCGGGCCCTGTCGGGGTCGACCTCGAGGAGGTCGCGCGGACGGCCTTCGCCGGCTTCGCCGCGGTGGCGCTCCACCCTGACGAGCGGGCCGGCACGTCGGCGGAGCGCGGATGCGTCTGGACCCGCAAGGAGGCGTTCCTCAAGGCGGTCGGCACCGGGGTCAACCTCGACCCTCGCGAGGTGCGCATGAGCGGGCCGCACGAGCCCGCCGCGCTGCGCGAAGCACCCGTCGGGCTGGTGACGTCGCCCGTGTGGATCGAGGACCTGCCGCTGCCACCGGGCTTTGCCGGCGCTACCGCCGTGCTCGCACGCACCCGCCCGCGGCTGCGGCTGCGGCGGGTGGGCACGGCCCGTAGTGCCCGACCGGCCTGAGGCACCGGGTCGCCCGCCCTGGTGGCTCAGGCGGTGGGGTCCCGACTCCCGACCTCGAGGGGTCGCGGCGGGCTGAGCTCGTCGAGCACCGCGTCGAGCTCAGGTCGGTGGATGATGGCGACGCCCTGCGGCGTGAGGTGGGTGATCCGCTCCACCCGACCCGCGCGCCACCAGTAGACGTCGGGGCTGATCTGCCCCTTGACGTCGGTGAAGCCGGCGGCGGCGAAGAGGGCCAGCTGCTCGAGCGAGGCGCGGGCGGACCCGTCCCGCAGCACGTGCAGGTCGAGCTGCCCCACGAAGGGCACGGCGAAGAAGACCCCGAGGCGGGGGTCGACCGGCCCGGTCTTCCGCTCGACGCGCGCCGGCAGCGCGGGCAGCAGCAGCGCGAGCGCCGCCGCCAGCGGCGGCGGCGTCGTGATCACGT
>JALYVC010000179.1 GCA_030853445.1 Actinomycetota bacterium
CTGTCCAACTGGTGCGATGTGGGCAACATCCGACCACACATCGGCCCGGAGGTCCCCCCTAAGCGCTCGCCGAATTTGCCCGGACGTCCCGAAGGGCGAGGTTGCTCTCAGCTCTGGAGTGCGCGGCGGACGTCGGCCGGCGCCGCGCGCAGGGCTGTAGCCAGGGCACGCACAGTTGTCTCGCTGGGAGCCACGAGTCCCTCCGCCTCCCACCGTTTGACGGTGGAGACCGACGTGTGCGCGGCCTCGGCGAGCTGCCCGACACTCAGACCGGCGGCGAACCGCAGCCACCGAAGGTCCGGGCCATCCTGCACAGGGAGAAGCAAAGTGACGGCCTCAACCTCCAGAGCTGCAGCGATGGCGTGCAGGATCTCCGGGTTTCGCGGACGAGCCTCGCCCCTCTCCCACCGCGAGACCCGGGTGCCGCTGGACATCCCGACCCGACGGGCTAGGTCGTTCTGGCTGACTCCAGCCTGTTCACGCGCGGCCCGAAGCGCGTCAGCGTCGATGGCTGGGGCGGTCTCCATATCGAACCCCACCCTAGAAGAGTGCACGGCAGCCAGCCTCCACTTTGCCGCAGCCGCCCCCTGGTGTCTCTCCGTCGAGCCGGAGTGAGTGGACGCTGCAGATGGACCCGGCCAGCCCAGCTCGATGGCCAACCCGCCCACTCCCGCCCGAACCCCGCTAGTGAACATCACCGCGGCGGCAGCGACGGCGTCGACGCTGGCCAGCCGTGACAGCCCGGCCCGGTGCCCGCGATGAGGTCGGCGATGCTGGCCTGGTCGTTGGACCGGCTCTCAGGTGAGCGTCTCGAGCAAGGCCGGCGAGGCTGACCGCCGCGACCCGGCAGGTGCGGCGGCCCAGACTCTCCTCGAGCTCTCTCCAGCCTCTACCGAGCGCGTGGGGACCAGCTCGCGGTGCAAATGTGGTGCAGTTGCTGACTTCTGCAGGTTGGCGCGCCGGCGTAGGCTGAGCACAAACATGCAGGTCAAGCGACCGGATGAGCCTGCCTGACACCGGGTCCCGAGGACTTTTAATCCGTAGGTTGTGGGTTCGAGTCCCACGGGGCCCACGTCCCCGCGTGCGGGCACCCACGTCTCCCCACGTGCCCGAGCACCACGTCGTCTCGAGCGAGACCCCCGTCCAGTCCACGTCCTTCGGCACCGTCACCGAGCGGTTCTCCGAGCAGGGGTGGGGCGTCATGAAGAGCGTCGACACCCCCGGCGGCTGCTGGGCCCACTCGCTTCGTGGTGGACGGACTCAGCCCCTGAGGTCGGCCGGCGGGTTCTCGCATCCGATCTGTCCCAGTGCCTCAGCGACAGCGGGACCTACGGCGCGGCACCCTCGGTAGGCGTCCTCGGGCATCGGATCCGGGCCTGCCCGAGCTGTTCCAGCGTGTTGCACCTCGGCTCCACGGGAGATCACCGTGCTCAGGGTGCGAGCCGACATCGCGAAGTGCTCCCGGGCGATGGCGCCGGCGTCGTCGACCCTTCCCTCGACAATCGCCATCACGAGCGCGGCGTGCTCGGTGACCGCCTGCCCGTAGAACTCGCGGTCGTAAGGCTCGATGGACAGCCCCAGCGACGTCCGGGTCAGCAGCTCGCGGCTGATCGCTGCCATCTGCGGGTTGCCCGTCGCCCGAAGCACCCCCTCGTGGATCGCCATATCGGTCCGATGCTCGTCCTGCGGGGTTCGCGCCAGGATGAAGGAGTCGAGTAGCGACAGCAGCTCGACCGCAGCGGCGGCGCTGCGCACCTCGGCAGCGGTGCGAGCCACCATCTCCTCGTAACGGCAGCGCAGGTCGCCCAGCTCCTCGATCTCGGCCCGGCGGGGGACGAGCGTGCGGCTGACCGCCGCGGCGGACTCGGGCTGCCAGCTCTGCGTCACGAAGGCGCCACCAGCGCGACCTCGCTTGACCTCGACGACCTCGCCCTCTCGGAGCCGGGCGAGAGCCACCCGCACCGTCGTTCGGCTCACCCCCAGCAGCCGCGCCATCTCCCGCTCCGCCGGGAGGCGTTCTCCTGGAACGAACTCACCCAGCGCCAGGGCGGTCAGCAGACGGTCGACGACCTCGTCGACGACCGTCGCAACGGTCAACGGCGCCATGGCGACCGCCTCACCGACCAAGCCCGTCGTCGTCATGGTTTCCCCTCGTGAAGTCACCGATTCGCACCACCTTCTACGACTCTGGGCCGTCCCACAGGTTTCGAGGAGGAAACGACACACAGACGTAACACAAAAGGTCTTTCCGGCAGACCATTGCGATGCGAGCGTGTGGTCTACGGCGGCGCACCTTGCGCTGCCTGTCGACAGGAGGCCCCGGTGCCCGTCCCCCCACGAGTCATCCCGACAGCGAGTCGCGAGGGCAAGGTCGACTTCCGCGGGTTCGAGACCTGGTATCGCATCACCGGGGATCTCGACTCCGGACAGACCCCGCTCGTCGTCCTGCACGGCGGGCCTGGCGTCCCCCACGACTACACCCTGCGCATTGCCGGTGTCGCCGCCTCGGGCCGTGCCGTCATCCACTATGACCAGCTCGGCTGCGGCAACTCGACCCACCTGCGCGACCGGGGTGCGGACTTCTGGACCGTGGAGCTGTTCCTCGACGAGCTCGACAACCTGCTCAGCACGCTTGGCGTCGCCGATGACTACTCGGTGCTCGGCCAGTCCTGGGGCGGGATGCTCGGAGCCGAGCACGCGGCGCGAAAGCCGGAAGGTCTGCGCGCCCTGGTCATCGCGAACTCGCCCGCCTCCATGGAGCTCTGGCTCGCCGAGGCCAACCGGTTGCGGGGCGAGCTGCCCGCCGAGGTGCAGGCCACCTTGGTGGCCCACGAGCAGGCCGGGACCACCGACTCGCCCGAGTACGCGGCCGCGGAAGAGGTGTTCTACGACCGGCACGTGTGCCGTGTCGTCCCCAATCCACCGGAGGTGCAGGCGAGCTTCGCCAAGCTGACAGAGGACCCGACCGTTTACCACACCATGAACGGGCCCAGCGAGTTTCACGTCATCGGCACGCTCAAGGGATGGAGCATCGTCGACCGCGCCAACCAGATCTCGGCACCGACCCTGCTCATCAACGGGCGCTACGACGAGGCGACCGACGCCTGCATGCAGCCGTTCGCCGACGCGATACCCGACGTGCGCTGGGAGAAGTTCGCCGAGTCCAGTCACCTGCCCCAGGTCGAGGAAGAGGACCGCTACATCGACGTGGTCAGCAGCTTCCTCGCCTCGTACGACCAGCCCCAGACCGAATCCTGACCCGAAGGAACCTGATGAGCTCACCTCGTTTGCGTGCCGGTGCCGCGGTGGGGGCAGCGATTGCCCTGACCCTGTCCGCCTGCAACTCGTCGACTCCCAGCCCGAGCGCCACCGGCGGGAGCGGGTCGGGCCCTGCAGGCGTGGCCGCCCCTGCGACGTTCCAGACCCAGCACAAGGGCGGTGACCTGAAGCTGCTGGCCAAGGCCGCAGGCGGGACCCTGGACCCCCAGGTGAACTACACGCTGCAGTACTGGCAGCTTTACCAGGCGATGTATGACGGTCTGCTCGCCTTCAAGAAGGTCAACGGCCAGGAGTCCTTCACCGTGGTGCCCGACCTGGCGCAGGCGCTGCCGACGGTCAGCAACGAGGGCAAGACCTACACCTTCATCCTGCGTAAGGGGGTCAAGTTCTCCAACGGGCAGGATGTCACCGTCACTGACGTCGCCGCATCCTTCAAGCGGATCTTCACCGTCTCGAGCCCGACCGCCGGTTCCTTCTATTCCGGCATCGTGGGCGCGGCAGCGTGTGTGAAGTCGCCCGCAAGCTGTGACCTGAGCAAGGGTGTCGTCGTCGACAAGGGCGCGGGCACGGTCGTCATCAACCTCATCGCTCCTGATCCCGAGCTCAAGTACAAGCTCTCGGTGCCGCACGCCTCGATCCTGCCCGCCGGCTCCCCGCCGAAAGATGCTGGCAACAAACCGATCCCGACGACCGGGCCCTACATGATCGCCTCCTACGACCCGAACACCGCACTGAAGCTGGTGCGCAACCCCAGCTACACGGAGTGGTCGCACGACGCCCAGCCCCAGGGGTACCCCGACACCATCACCGAGAGCTTCGGCCTGACCGTCGAGGCGGCCGTGACCGCAGTGGAGAACGGTCAGGCTGACTGGGTCTTCGACCCACCACCGGCTGACCGGCTCCAGGAGATCGGCACCCAGTACGCCAACCAGGCCCACGTCAACACCCTGACCGCGATGTGGTACCTCCCGATGAACTACAACCTCGCACCCTTCAACAACCTCAAGGCGCGCCAGGCCGTCAACTGGGCGGTCGACCGCAACGCTGTCGTAAAGCTCTACGGCGGCACCAAGCTCGCTCAGCCGGTGTGCACGTTCCTTCCCCCCGGGTTCCCCGGCCACGTCGACGACTGTCAGTACACCGCCGGCGGTGGCGCCAAAACCTGGAGCGCCCCCGACCTGGCCAAGGCCAAGCAGCTCGTGCAGGAGTCGGGAACGGCCGGGATGGAGGTCGGCATTGTCACCCAGGACGACGAGGTCAACAAGTCGATCGGGGAGTACCTCCAGAGCCTGTTCACCCAGCTCGGCTGGAAGGCCACCCTCAAGCCCATCTCGGCGAACATCCAGTTCACCTACATCCAGAACACCAACAACAAGGTGCAGATCAGCCTGTCGCAGTGGTACCAGGACTACCCGGCTGCCTCGGACTTCCTCAACGTCCTGACGTCGTGTTCCTCGTTCACCCCCGGTAGCGACTCCTCGATCAACATCTCCGGGTACTGCGACAAGGCCCACGACGCGACGATGCAGGCGGCCCTGGTGACGGCTCGCACCGACGAGTCAGCCGCCGACACGCAGTGGGCAGCCGTCGACAAGCAGACGATGTCTGACGCCGTGGTGGCCCCCCTGTTCACGCCCAAGCTGATCGACTTCGTGTCGAAGCGGGTCGGCAACTACCAGTTCAGCAAGCAGTTCTACATGCAGGTCAGCCAGCTGTGGACGAAGTGAGCGGCCGGTGACGGCCACTGCTGACCGCAGGGCCTCGGAGGACTCGCCGTCGGTGCCCGACCCGGCTCCACGTGCGGCCGTCATCACGTCGCAGGGACCGTGGCGGACCGCACTGGGGCAGCTTCGACGCAACCGGGCGGCGATGGCCTCGCTCGTGGTGTTCGTCCTGATCCTGATCGTCTGCCTGCTCGCCCCGTTCTACGCGAGCACCATCGCCCACACCGACCCGTTCGCCTCGAACGTCGCGGGTACGACGGTGATTGCCGGACAGACCGTGCCGGTCCTGGCCCCGAGCACCACCGGTCTCGGGCTGGGGGTCACCCCGATCGGACCGACCTGGGACCCGGCGCACTACTTCCTCGGCGCCGACGGTCAAGGCCGCGACGTCATGGCCCGGCTGCTCTACGGAGGTCGCAACAGCCTGCTCATCGGGTTCTCGGCGGCACTGCTGTGCTGTGTGCTCGCCGGGATCACGGGCGTTCTCGCCGGCTACTTCGGCGGCATCGTCGACGGGGTGCTGTCACGGCTGCTCGATGTCGTGTGGGCCTTCCCGGTCTACCTGTTGGCGATCAGCCTGTCGGTGGTGCTCCTCACCAGCGGCGTCCGGATCGGTCCGATCTTCATCGGAGCGGGCAGCCTGTGGTTGCCGGTATTGATCATCGGCATCGTCTACGTCCCCTACGTCGCCCGTCCGATTCGTGGCCAGGTGATGGCGCTGAAGGAGAAGGAGTTCGTGGCGGCCGCGATCGGGGTCGGGTCGTCGGACCTGCGGATCATGCGCCGCGACGTCGTGCCCAACGTGGCACCGACCCTGGTGGTGTTCCTACCCCTGATGACTGCCCTGTCCATGCTCACGGAGTCCGCGTTGTCGTTCCTCTCCGTGGGGGTGCAGCCGCCGCAAGCCAGCTGGGGCACGATCATCAACGACGGGCTGAACCTGCTCTACACCAGGCCCACCGTCACCATCGCCCCAGGAGTGGCGATCGCACTGACGGCGGTGGTGCTCAACCTCTTCGGTGACGGGATCCGTGAGGCCCTTGACCCGCGGGCCCGGCTGCGAGGGGCTGCCTGATGGCCCGGTTCGCCGTGTCGCGGTTCGGGGCCGCGATCTTCGTGCTCATCTCCATCTCGATCCTCGTCTTCCTGATCTTCTTCGCCACTCCCGGTGTCGACCCGGCGGCGCGCATCGCGGGCCGCAACGCCGACCAGGCCACCTTGGCGCAGGTGCGGGCCGAGTTCGGGCTCGACCAACCGCTGCCGGTCCGGTACGCGCTGATGATGAAGCACCTGTTCGTCGATCGCGACCTGACGTCGTTCGTCAACCGTGGCGTGGAGGTCATCCCGCAGATCGTGCAGGCCGTCCCGGTGACCTTGTCCCTGGTGCTGGGGGCGGCGATCCTCTGGATGGTGGTGGGTGTGGCCATGGGCACGATGGCCGCGGCCTGGCGAGGGCGCGCAGCCGACCCGGTGATCGTCCTGGTCGGCGTCGTCGGGGTGTCCATACCGGTGTACTGGCTCGGTGAGGTGGTCAACCTGGTCACCCAGAGCCGGTTGCACGACAGCGTGTTCTCCTGGGTGCCGCCGCTGGGCTACGTCCCCCTGACGCAGGACCCGGTCCAGTGGGGGCTGCACCTGCTGTTTCCGTGGCTGACCCTCGCCGTGCTCTACGCGGGCATCTACGCGCGGGTGCTGCGTTCCGAGATGATGGGGGCGCTCGACGAGGACTACGTGCGGACGGCTCGGGCCAAAGGCGTGTCCGAGCGACGGATCCTGATCAAGCACGCCCTGCGCTGCTCCCTCATCCCGATCGTCTCGCTCTTCGGCCTCGACTTCGGGGCGCTGGTCGGGGGGTCAGCGCTGCTGACCGAGGTGGTCTTCGGCCTCCCCGGCGTGGGGCGGCTGACCTACACAGCCCTGCAGAACCTCGACCTGCCGGTCATCCTCGGCACCGTCCTCTACGCCGCGTTCTTCGTGGTGCTCTCCAACGCCCTCGTGGACCTCGTCTACGCCGCCCTGGACCCGCGGGTGCGCCATGTCTGAGCCGCTGCTGGAGGTACAGGACCTGCGCGTCAGCTTCCGGAGCCGGCGTGGGACCGCCGTCGCCGTCGACGGGCTGTCCTTCTCGCTCGCCCCCGGCGAGGTGCTGGGCGTGGTCGGGGAGTCGGGCTCCGGCAAGAGCGTGTCCATGATGAGCATGCTCGGGCTCATCCGCGACCCGAACTGCACCGTGGAGGGGAGCGCCCGGTTCCGCGGCAACGACCTGGTGACCATGACGGACAAGGATCTGCGGGTGCTCCGGGGCCGTGACATCGCGATGATCTTCCAGGACCCCATGACCTCGCTGACACCGGTCTACACCGTGGGCTGGCACATCGCGGAGCAGATCCGGGCGCACGGGTCGGTGTCGAAGGCGCAGGCGCGCGCCCGCGCCGTCGAGCTGCTCGCCGAGGTGGGGATCCCCGATCCCGCGCGGCGGGTCGACGACTACCCCCACCAGTTCTCCGGCGGCATGCGGCAGCGGGCGGTCATCGCGATGGGTCTGGCCAACAACCCGTCCCTGCTCATCGCCGACGAGCCGACGACCGCCCTCGACGTGACCACCCAGGCCCAGGTGCTCGACCTTCTGCGGCGGCTGCGACGCGACCACGGCTCGTCGATCATCCTGATCACCCACGACATGGGCGTGGTCTCCCAGCTCGCCGACCGCGTGCTGGTCATGTATGCCGGACGGGCAGCCGAGGAGGGTCCGCGGCAGGAGGTCTTCCACCACCCGCGCCACCCCTACACGTGGGGGTTGCTGGGGTCGGTGCCGCGGGCCCGGGCCCCCCGGGTCCGTCGCCTGCCGGCCATCCCCGGGTCACCCGCGTCTGCGCTCGCCGTGTCGTCGGGCTGCGCCTTCGCCCCGCGGTGCCGGTTCGCCCACGACCACTGCGCGGAGCGGCCACCACTGGCTGGGGTCGACCATCTCGACGCGTGCTGGCTGCCTCGAGACCGTCGTCACGAGCTGCGGCACTCGCTCGACGAGGCCGCGACCGCCGCCGGCGACCCGGGTCAGCAGTCCATAGTCGTGTCCGAGATGGAGGGGTTCGAGTGACCGAGCGCGGTGAGGTCCTGTTGCGGGCCACTGACGTCGTCAAGCACTTCCCGGTGGCCGGGTCGTCGTGGCGGCGTGGTCACCGACAGGTGGTGCACGCCGTCGACGGGGTGTCGCTGGAGGTGCGGCGGGGCGAGACCCTGGGCATCGTCGGGGAGTCAGGGTGCGGTAAGTCCACGCTGGGGCGGTGCCTGGTGCGCCTGACCGACCTCACGTCCGGCCGGGTCGAGCTCGCTGGGCGCGACATCACGACCCTGTCGCGGCGCAGCTTGCGACCGGTGCGAAGCGACATCCAGCTCGTCTTTCAGGACCCGTACTCCTCGTTGAACCCCAGGCGTCGGGTCGGGGACGTGGTCGCCGAGGGGATGGAGGTCGCCGGTGAGCGTTCCAGCCGGCAGATCTCGGCGCGCGTGGCCGAGCTGTTCGAGCTGGTGGGTCTCTCGGCCGACCACATGGACCGCTACCCGCACGAGTTCTCCGGCGGTCAGCGCCAGCGGGTCGGCATCGCCCGGGCCCTGGCCGTCGATCCGCAGCTGATCGTGGCCGACGAGCCCGTGTCCGCCCTCGACGTCTCGATCCAGGCCCAGGTGCTCAACCTGTTCTCCGACCTGCAGGACGAGCTCGGTCTGACCTACGTGTTCATCGCCCACGACCTCGGCGTGGTGCGGCACGTGTCCGACCGGATAGCGGTCATGTACCTCGGGGAGGTCGTCGAGGTCGCGGAGGCGGACGCCCTCTACGACGCACCCGCTCATCCCTACACCGAGGCGCTCCTCTCGGCGGCGCCGGAGATCGACGACGGCGTCACCGATCTCGCCCCCGAGCGGATCGTGCTCGTCGGAGACGTGCCCAACCCGGTCAACAAGCCGACGGGCTGTCCGTTCCACCCGCGGTGCCCCCACGCGCAGGCGAAGTGCGCGGTGGAGCGTCCGCTCCTGTCGGAGGTGGCCCCAGGACGGTTGGCGGCGTGCCACTTCCCGCTCGTCGGCTGAGCCGGCCCCGGACCCTAGACGGGGGCCGGCACGGTCTCCATCGGACGGTCATCCTGCGCTGGGACGGGGACGGCGACGGGGACGGGGGCCGGTCGTCGTTCGGCCTGCCAGACGGCCAGGGCGTCCGGCTCCACGGGTCTGCTCAGCAGGTAGCCCTGTGCGAGGTCGCAGCCGTAGGCCGTGAGCGCGGCCAGGGTCTCGGCGTTCTCGACGCCCTCGGCCACGATGGAGAGCCCCAGGCAGCGACCCCGTGGGTGGCCAGGAGCTCGGCGACGACCACCGGCGGCTCAGTGCTCCGATCAGGCCGGTGTGCTCGGCCATGGGGATGAAGTCGTCGGGGAAGACCATGCCCCGCACCGGGTGCAGCCAGCGCACCAGCGCCTCGACGCCGATGACGTCACCCGTGCTGAGAGCGACCTTGGGCTGGTAGTGCAGGACCAGCTCGTCGTTCTCCAGGGCTCGACGCAGGTCGCCCAGCAGAGCCAGCTTCTCCGGGGTGTGACCGTCGCTGTCGGAGTCGTAGGTCGACACCCCGCCGTTCTGGATCTTGGCCACGTACATGGCGATGTCGGCGCGCTGCAGGAGCACGGTGGCGTCCTGACCGTCCTCCCCGGACGTCACCACCCCTACGCTCGCCTCTACGTCGAGGTCGACTCCGTGGACGCGGAACGGCGTCTCCAGGGCCGCCTGGAGCTTCGTGGCGACCGCGACCGCGGCGTCGAGCGAGCGGATGTCGGGCAGCAGGACCGCGAACTCGTCCCCGCCCAGCCGGGCCACGGTGTCGACGTCGCGCAGGGCAGCGCTCAGACGAGGCCCGATCTGGGCCAGGAGCTCGTCGCCGTAGTGGTGGCCGAAGGTGTCGTTGACCTCCTTGAACCGGTCGAGGTCGATGAGCAGCAGCCCGGTCCTCGTGCCGGTGCGGGCGTCAGCGCGGAGCGCCTGTCCGAAGCGGTCGGCCAGCAGCGTGCGGTTGGGTAGCCCGGTGAGGGCGTCGTGCAGCGACTCGTGCAGCGCCTGGGCCCGCTCGACACCCAGCAACCTCCGGTGCCCGCGGGTGACCGTGGCCAGGGCTGCGACCAGCAGCAGCCCGACGACGAAGACCAGGGGGGTGAGCCCACGGGTCATGTCCTCCAGCCGGGTCAGTGATCGCAGCTGGCTCAGCGACTCCTGTCGCCTGGCGTCGGCCGCGTCGAGGACGGCCTTCTCCATCGCCCCGAAGGACGGGTCCACCTCGGCAGCATCGATCCTCGTCGCGGCCACGGGGTCGGCCCGGTCGACCGGACGCCTCGTCGTACCTGCGCCGGACGTCGGGCCCGGGCTCCAGGCGGTACTTGCGCTCGAGGGACTCCTCCGCGCCGACGGCGCTCGCCGCCCCGGTGTAGTCGTCGGAGAGCCAGCTCGCGCTGACCGCCCGGTTCGCGACCTAGCTCGTCGCCTGCGAGGACCAGACGGCGAAGACGCTGACGGCGAGCAGGACCGCCACCAGCGCGACGCTGGCGACCTTGCTCTTCCTGGCCACCCGCTGCTCGGAGTCCACCCCGGTGAGCGGCGTGACCGGAAGGTCACCTTCGGCGAATGTCATGGCGGTCCGTCCAGTCATGGCCTGCTCACGACCGAATGCCGCAAGGCCACCATCGGCAGCAGATGGTGACATCCCAGCAGAACCGGCCTGCCCTCTCATGAGACGAGTGACCCGGCCACCTCCCTGCCGGTCGCCCGGGGACCTCGGGGTCGTGGACGCCGGGGGGTGGGCCAGCCGCGAAGGTACGGTCTGAGGATGCCGATCCTGATGACCACCTGATGGGTCACGACCACGACCACACGCTCCCGGCCGGGGAGGACCACCGAGGGCGGCTCACCCTCGTGCTCGCCGTCACGTCGACCGTGCTCGTGGCCGAGGTCGTCGGCGCGGCCCTCACTGGCAGCCTGGCCCTGCTCGCCGACGCCGGCCACATGCTCACCGACGTCGCCGGGCTCGTCCTCGCCCTCACCGCGGCCCACCTGGCGACGCGACCAGCAGACGACCGCCGCACCTGGGGCTTCCAGCGCGCCGAGACCCTCGCCGCCCTCGCCCAGGCGGCCCTGCTGCTCGCGGTCGGGGCCTACGTGCTCGTCGAGGGCGTACGGCGGCTCGTCGAGCCCGCCGAGGTCGCCTCAGGCGGGATGCTCGTCTTCGGTGTCGTCGGCCTGGTCGGCAACGCGATCTCCATCGCCCTGCTCGCCTCCGCCCGCAGCCACAACCTCAACCTGCGGGCGGCCTTCCTCGAGGTGCTGAACGACGCCCTCGGCTCGGTCGCGGTCATCGTCGCCGCCGTCGTCATCGCCACCACGGGCTGGACGCGCGCCGACGCGGTCGTCTCGCTGCTCATCGGAGCACTCATCCTGCCGCGCACGCTCTCCCTGCTGCGCGACGCCGCCCGGGTGCTGCTCGAGAGCACCCCGGCCGGGCTCGACCTCGCCGATGTGCGCCGGCACATCCTCGAGCTGCCGCACGTGCAGGACGTGCACGACATGCACGCCTCACAGATCGCCACCGGCCTGCCCGTGCTCACCGCCCACGTCGTCGTCGACGACGAGTGCTTCCACGACGGCCACCTCGCGCAGATGCTCGACGACCTGCAGGCCTGTGTGGCGGAGCACTTCGCGGTCAGCGTCGACCACTCGACGTTCCAGTTCGAGCAGGCCTCGCACAGCGCCCACGAGCCCTCGTCGCACCACTGAGCCCGTCCGGCCGGCAGGGGGACCTATGCCCCTGTCCGCGCGCACCACCCGCCTGCAGGGTGAGAGAGGGCTCCGGACCTCCCCGAGCCACCGACGAGAGGGACCGCCATGATGTGGGGCCAGGACAGCTGGAACGCCTCCGGCTCGATGATGACGGGTCTGGCGATGATCGCCCTCGCGGTGGTGGCGGTCGGCCTGAGCGTGTGGGTCGTGCGCAGCCGGGGGGGATACGGTCGCCACCCCCGCCTCGCGGGCGGTCGCTGGCCCACCCGCCCCTCCGCCTACGCTGCCGCCGAGCAGGTGCTGGCGCGCCGGTTCGCCGCGGGCGAGATCGACGAGGCGCAGTTCGACCGCGCCCGCGACGCCCTGCACCGTGAGCGACCAGCCGGACCGGTCGGCTGAGCGACGAGCCCTGGGCCGACGGCAGCGAGCGGGGCGGCCCCCGGGCATCCGGGGAGACACCTCTCGTCCACCCGGACCCAGCACAATGGCCACCATGAGCCCCCGATGCCTGCGAGTCCCGTGACCCTGCTGCGTGCCGACCACGCGCCCGCCCCACGGACCCTCGTCGACATCGTCCGCGAGAGCGTCGGGCACTTCCCTGACGCCACGGCCCTCGACAACGGCCGCGAGCAGCTCACCTACCTCGAGTTCCTCGAGGCTGCGCAGGCCGTGGGCGGCGCCCTCGCCGAGGTCGGCGTCGGCCCGGGTGACCGGGTCGGGGTGTGCCTGCCCTCCGGCACCACCGACCTCTACGTCGCCGTCCTCGGAGTGCTGCTCGCCGGCGCAGCCTATGTGCCGGTCGACGCCGACGACCCGCAGGAGCGGGCGACGCTGGTCTTCACCGAGGCCGACGTCGCCGCGGTCATCGGCGCCGAGCTCGTCGTCGAGGCACGTCCCGACGACGACCACGCTCAGGCCGAGACCCTGCAGGTTCCGTACGCCGGTGAGCTCACCGACCCCTCGCCCTCAGACGACGCGTGGGTCATCTTCACCAGCGGATCGACGGGCAAGCCGAAGGGGGTGGCCGTCAGCCATCGGTCAGCAGCGGGGTTCGTCGATGCCGAGTCGCGAATCTTTTTGCAGGACAGCCCGATCGGTCCTCACGACCGGGTAATGGCCGGGCTGTCGGTGGCCTTCGACGCCTCCTGCGAGGAGATGTGGCTCGCCTGGGCGCACGGCGCCTGTCTGGTGCCCGCCCCCCGCTCGCTCGTCCGCAGCGGGATGGACCTCGGGCCGTGGCTGGTCGCCAACGACATCACCGTCGTGTCGACGGTGCCCACGCTCGTGGCCCTCTGGCCCACCGACGCCCTCGCCGACGTGCGCCTGCTCATCCTCGGCGGCGAGGCCTGCCCGCCCGAGATCGGCGCCCGCCTCGCCACGCCCACCCGCGAGGTGTGGAACACCTACGGCCCCACCGAGGCCACCGTCGTCGCCTGCGCGGCTCCCCTGACCGGCCGGTCCCCGGTGCGCATCGGCCTGCCCCTGGACGGGTGGGACCTCGCGGTCGTCGACAAGGACGGCATCCCGGTCGGCCCGGGCGGCACCGGTGAGCTCATCATCGGCGGCATCGGCCTGGCCCGCTACCTCGACCCGGCCAAGGACGCCGAGAAGTACGCCCCCATGCCCACGCTCGGCTGGGAGCGCGCCTACCGCACCGGTGACCGGGTGCGGCACGAGGAGGAGGGCCTGGTCTTCGTGGGGCGCGCCGACGACCAGATCAAGCTCGGTGGCCGCCGCATCGAGCTCGGCGAGGTCGACAACGCCCTGCTGGTCCTGCCGGGAGTCACGGGCGCCGCGGCGGCCGTGCGCCGCACCGACTCCGGCAACAGCCTGCTCATCGGCTACGTCGCCACCGACGCGTCCTTCGACCACACGTCCGCGATGGCGCACCTGCGGGACACCCTGCCTGCCGCGATGGTGCCCCGGCTGGCTCGGGTCGACACCCTGCCCACGACGACCTCCGGCAAGATCGACCGCCGCGCGCTGCCCTGGCCGCTCCCCTCCGAGAGCACGGGCGCCGACCCGCTCGCCCTCGACGGCACCGCCGGCTGGCTGCAGACCCTCTGGGTCGACATCCTCGGTTCCCCGGCCACCCGCGCCGACGAGGACTTCTTCGACGCCGGAGGACGCAGCCTGACTGCGGCCCAGCTGGTCTCGCGGCTGCGGCAGCGCTTCCCCGAAGTCACCGTCGCCGACGTGTATGCCGCGCCGACCCTCGTGGGGCTCGCCTCCGCCCTCGACGCCATGGCCATGCCGTCGGCCCTCGTCGAGCACACGGTGGGGCGGGTGACCCGTTCGACCCAGACGGGCCAGGTGCTCGCCACCCTGGTGCTGCGCACCGTGAGCGGCCTGCGCTGGCTGGTCTGGCTGGGGGTCGGAAACGCGGTGGTCGCGCACCTCTGGGGCCTGGACTGGCTGCCGCAGGCCCCGGTCTGGGCGCTCGTCATCGGTGTCCTGCTCCTCGTCACGGCTCCGGGCCGTATGGCCGTCAGCGTGGCGCTCACCCGGCTGGTGCTCACCGGCGTCACCCCCGGCGACCACCCGCGGGGTGGCTCGGTCCACCTGCGCGTCTGGTTGGCCGAACGCATCGTCGATGAGCTCGGCGCGACCAACCTTGCGGGAGCACCGTTGGTGCGACAGTATGCTCGCGCCCTCGGGGCTCACGTGGGCCACGACGTCGACCTCCACAGCCTGCCCCCGGTGACGGGTTTCCTCAGTCTCGGCGACGCCTGCTCGATCGAGCAGGAGGTCGACCTGAGAGGGCACTGGGTCGACGGTGACGTGCTGCACCTCGGCCGGGTGAGCGTCGGCGCGGGCGCACGCGTCGGCGCGCGCTCGACACTGCTCCCGGGGGCCGACGTCGGCGCCGGCGCTGAGGTCACCCC
>JALYVC010000355.1 GCA_030853445.1 Actinomycetota bacterium
CCCCACCCGTCGCCAGCCCCACCACTCGCCACGCCGACGACCAGGCCGGGTCGAGGCGAGCGCGAGGTCAGACGGCCTCGAACTTGTAGCCCAGCCCCCGCACCGTGATGATGTGCCGCGGGTGGCCCGGGTCGGGCTCGATCTTGGCCCGCAGGCGCTTGACGTGCACGTCGAGGGTCTTGGTGTCGCCGACGTAGTCGCTGCCCCAGACCCGGTCGATCAGCTGCATCCGGGTGAGGACGCGGCCGCAGTTGCGCAGCAGGATCTCGAGGAGCTCGAACTCCTTCAGGGGTAGCGCCGTCGACTCACCCCCGACGGTGACGACGTGCCGCTCGACGTCCATGCGCACGGGACCCGCCTCGAGGGTTGCGGGCAGCAGGTCCTCGGGCTCGGTGAGCCGGCGCAGCACCGCCTTGACCCGGGCGAGCAGCTCGCGCGAGGAGTAGGGCTTGGTGACGTAGTCGTCGGCGCCCATCTCGAGACCCACGACCTTGTCGATCTCGCTGTCCTTGGCCGTCAACATGATGATCGGCACGGTCGAGCGCTGGCGCAGGGCCCGGCAGACGTCGACCCCCGGCAGCCCGGGCAGCATGAGGTCGAGCAGCACCAGGTCGGCGCCGTTCTGGTCGAACTCCGCCAGCCCGTCAGGTCCGGTCTCGGTGACGACGACGTCGTAGCCCTCCTTGCGCAGCAGGTAGGACAACGGGTCGGAGTAGGACTCCTCGTCCTCGACGACCAGGATGCGGCTCATGAGTCCTCTGTTCTGTTGCCGGCGCTCGCGCCGGACCGGGTCTGCGGGAGGGTGTCGAGCTCGGGCTCGGTGACGACGGTGAGCACGCCGGTGTCCGGATCGGTCGGTGCGGGCGGGTGGTCCCCGGCGGCCGGCAGGCGCATGGTGAAGGTCGACCCACGGCCGGGCTCGCTCCAGACGGTCACCTCTCCGCCGTGGTTCTGGCAGACGTTCTTGACGATGGCCAGACCGAGACCGGTGCCACCCGTCGCACGCGACCGGGCTCCGTCGACCCGGTAGAACCGCTCGAAGATGCGTTGCTGGTCGTGGAGGGGGATGCCCTGTCCCTGGTCGGTGACGGCCACGGTGACGAGGTCGCCCTCGGACGCGACCTTGACGGTCACCCGGGTGCGCTTGTTCGAGTAGGCGATGGCGTTGCCCACGAGGTTGTGGACGGCCGTGGTCAGGAGTCCGCGCTCACCCCAGACGTCGTGCGCACCGCCGTCGCTGACGACGACGAGCTCGATCTGCTTGCTCTCCGCGGCCAGCCGGGAGATGTCGACCGACTCCTTGGCGATGCCCACGAGGTCGATGCGCTCGGGGTCGGTGAGGGCGTCGGCCACCTGGATGCGGGAGAGGTCGACGATCTCCTGCACGAGACGGGTCAGACGCGTCGACTCGACCTGCATCCGGCGGGCGAAGCGGGCGACCGCCTCGGGGTCGTCGTGCGCCTCGAGCACCGCCTCGGCCAGCAGTGCCAGGCCTCCCACCGGGGTCTTGAGCTCGTGCGACACGTTGGCCACGAAGTCGCGGCGTGTCTCCTCGACCCGGTGGGCCTGGCTGCGGTCGTCGACCAGCAGCAGCACGTGCGAGCCCCCGAGGGGCGCGACCCGAGCCCAGACCACCATGCTCGCCTCGCCCAGTGGACCACGCGGGAGGACGAGCTCGGCCTCACGGATGACGCCGTCTCGACGCACCTGTCGGGCCATCGCGAGCAGCGGGGTGTGCACGAGCTCACCGGAGCGCACGAGGCCGACAGTGACGGACGACGGCGAGCTGGTGACCACGGCGTCGGAGGCGTCGAGGACGACCCCGCTGGAACGCAGGACCGCGAGCACGTCGCCGACGCCGGGCGGCAGGGGCGCCGCAGTCGTCTTCATGGGGGCCTGGTCCTTCGGTCGCCGGGTGGTCGCTCTCACCACGAGGACGACCCCCCCGCTCCCCAGCACCCCGACGAGGGAGCCGAGCACGGCAGCAGTCGTCGGGTCCACGCGACAAGACTAGGTCCGAGTGTCACCCGCTCGCGGCCGTCGATCACCTCGCGAGAGGTCTGTCCGCCCGAAGTTCACCTGCCCGGCGCGCACCGTTCACCCCGCCGTGTGAGGGTCGAGACTGCGACATCCTTGATCGGACCGAGGTCACAGTATCGTCGTGCGCGGTCCCACGGCCGCCCCAGACCCACCTGCGTGCCCGACCCCCGAGCCGCTGAGATTCGCCCAGAAGGACAACCGCATGCGCGACGCGTACCACGAGGACCTCGACACCATCACCGACCAGCTCGTCGAGATGACGCGCCTGGCGGGGTCGGCGATGGCCCGGGCCACGACGGCGCTGATCGATGCCGACGTCCACCTCGCCGAGAGCGTCATCGCGGCCGACGAGCAGCTGGACACGATCCGCGAGGAGCTCGACGAGCTGTCGATCAACCTGCTGGCCCGCCAGCAGCCCGTCGCGACCGACCTGCGCATCGTCGTGACCTCGATGCGGATGAGCTCCGACCTCGAGCGGATGGGCGACCTCGCCCGCCACGTGGCCAAGGTGGCCCGCCTGCGCTACCCCGACAAGGCCGTGCCGCCGACGCTGACCTCGCACGTGCTCGAGATGGGCCAGGTCGCCGAGCGCATCGTCGCCAAGGCCGGGTCGATCATCTCCTCGAAGGACACCGACGCCGCCCTGAGCCTCGACCGCGACGACGACGAGATGGACGAGCTGCACCGCAACCTCTTCGCTGCGCTGCTGTCCGACCGCGGGGCCTACCCGCCCGAGACGATCGTCGACCTCACCCTGCTCGGCCGCTACTACGAGCGCTTCGCCGACCACGCGGTGTCCGTCGCCCGTCGCGTCGTCTTCCTCGTCACCGGTGCCTTCCAGCCCGAGGAGCTCGACCGCGAGGACAAGGAGGACGACGTCACGAGCGCGGCGATCGGGGCTCCGGGAGCCTGAGCCCCGGGCCGCACGTCGTGCGGGCGTCAGCGGCCCTGGTTGGCGACGGCGGTCGCCGCCGCCGCCGCGGCCTCGGGGTCGAGGTAGCGCCCACCGGGTGTGACGGGTGCGAAGCCATCGTCGAGCTCGTAGACCAGCGGCATGCCGGTGGGGATGTTGAGCGCGGCGATCTCGTCATCGCCGATGCCGTCGAGGTGCTTGACCAGCGCCCGCAGCGAGTTGCCGTGAGCGGCCACCATGACGACCTTGCCGGCCTTGAGATCGGTCTGGATCTCGTTCTCCCAGTAGGGGATCAGGCGGTCGACGACGTCCTTGAGGCACTCGGTCGCCGGCATCGCGTCGCCGAGGCCGGCGTATCTGGGGTCGCCGACCTGGCTGTAGGCGTTGTCGGCCGCGATGGGCGGCGGCGGCGTGTCGTAGGACCGGCGCCAGAGCATGAACTGCTCCTCGCCGAACTCCTCCATGGTCTGCTTCTTGTCCTTGCCCTGCAGGTCGCCGTAGTGCCGCTCGTTCAGGCGCCAGTCGCGCCGCACGGGGATCCAGTGCCGGTCGGCCGCGTCGAGAGCGAGGTTGGCCGTGGTGATCGCCCGTCGCAGCACCGAGGTGTGCACGACGTCGGGCAGGACACCGGCCTCGGTGAGCATCCGGCCGCCCGCAACCGCCTCGGTGCGGCCCCTGTCGGAGAGGTCGACGTCGACCCAGCCGGTGAAGAGGTTCCTGGCGTTCCAGACGCTCTCACCGTGGCGGAGCAGGACGAGGGTGGAGGTCATGACCCAACACTAGCCAGCACGTCCGGCGACGACCCGCGTGACTCGTGCGGTGGATAGACTTGACTCATTCAAGAATAAGGGGGATGGTGGGGCCATGACGCCGTCACCCGAGCTCGAGAGCCTCGAGCACCTGTTGCGTCGCACGCACCTGCGAGTGACCAGGCCGAGGCTCGCCGTGCTGGGTGCCGTGCACGCCCGGCCGCACAGCGACACCGACACCGTCCTGCGCGACGTGCGCGTCGAGCTGGGTCAGGTCTCGCACCAGGCGGTCTACGACGTGCTCCGCGCCCTCACCACCGCCGGTCTCGTGCGCCGCATCCAGCCGCTGGGCCACGTCGCCCGATACGAGGCCCGCGTCGCCGACAACCACCACCACGCCGTATGCCGCTCCTGCGGCGTCATCACCGACGTGGACTGCGCCGTCGGTGCAGCGCCCTGCCTCACCCCTACCCCCGTCACGACCACCGACCGGGGCTTCGTCGTCGACGAGGCCGAGGTCATCTACTGGGGCCGGTGCCCCTCGTGCGTCACGACCGCCGCCCGCGCGGAGCCCCTCTCCCCCGACACCTTCCCCCAGCCCGACCCTTCCCTCGAAAGGACCACCTCGTGACCGACCACGAAACCCGCGAGAAATTCATGAACGACGAGAGCGCCACCGGCAACGGGCCGCAGGCCGACGACGCCCAGCCCTCGGGCTGCCCCGTCGCACACGACCACTTCCCCGAGCCCGTCGCGGGCGGCACGAACCACGAGTGGTGGCCCGAGCAGCTCAACCTCGCCATCCTGCGCAAGCACCCCGCCGTCGCCAACCCGATGGACGAGGGCTTCGTCTACGCCGAGGCGTTCCAGACTCTCGACCTCCCGGCGGTCAAGGCCGACATCGAGCAGGTCCTCACCACCTCGCAGGACTGGTGGCCGGCCGACTTCGGCCACTACGGCGGCCTGATGATCCGCATGGCCTGGCACAGCGCGGGCACCTACCGGGTACAGGACGGTCGCGGTGGCGCCGGCGCGGGCATGCAGCGCTTCGCCCCCCTCAACAGCTGGCCCGACAACGCCAGCCTCGACAAGGCCCGCCGCCTGCTGTGGCCGGTCAAGAAGAAGTACGGCCAGTCGCTGTCCTGGGCCGACCTCATCGTGCTCACCGGCAACGTCGCGCTCGAGTCGATGGGCTTCGACACCTTCGGCTACGCCGGCGGCCGCGCCGACGTCTTCGAGCCCGACCAGGACATCTACTGGGGTCCGGAGCGCGAGTGGCTCGGTGACGCGCGCTACACCGGCGAGCGCACCCTCGACAACCCCCTCGCCGCCGTGCAGATGGGCCTGATCTACGTCAACCCCGAGGGCCCCAACGGCAAGCCGGACCCGCTCGCTGCGGCCACCGACATCCGCGAGACCTTCGCCCGCATGGCGATGAACGACGAGGAGACCGTCGCCCTCATCGCCGGTGGCCACACCTTCGGCAAGACCCACGGCGCAGCCGACCCCGAGAAGCACGTGGGCCCCGAGCCCGAGGGCTCACCCATCGAGCAGCAGGGCCTCGGCTGGAAGAACGGCTACGGCGCCGGCAAGGGTGCCGACGCGATCACCAGCGGGCTCGAGGTCACCTGGACCTCGACGCCGACCCAGTGGTCCAACGGCTACTTCGACAACCTCTTCGGCTACGAGTGGGAGGTCACCAAGAGCCCCGCGGGCGCGTGGCAGTGGCAGCCCAAGGACGGCGCGGGAGCCGGCACCGTGCCCGGCCCGGCCCCGGACTCCCCCCGCCGGGTGCCGACCATGCTGACCACCGACCTGTCGCTGCGTGTCGACCCGGCCTACGAGCAGATCTCGCGTCGCTTCCACGAGCACCCCGCCGAGTTCGCTGACGCCTTCGCGCGCGCCTGGTTCAAGCTCACCCACCGCGACATGGGGCCGAAGCAGCGCTACCTCGGTCCCGAGGTGCCGTCGGAGGAGCTGCTCTGGCAGGACCCCGTCCCGGCCGTCGACCACGAGCTGGTCACCGACGCCGACGTCGCGGCCCTCAAGCAGCAGGTGCTGTCGACCGGCCTCAGCGTGGCCGACCTCGTGTCGACCGCGTGGGCGTCGGCCGCGTCCTTCCGCGTGAGCGACAAGCGTGGTGGCGCCAACGGCGGCCGCATCCGCCTGGAGCCGATGCGCAGCTGGGAGGCCAACGAGCCCGGTCGGCTCACCGGTGTGATCGCCGCCCTGGAGGGCGTGCAGGAGTCCTTCAACGCCGCCCAGACGAGTGGCAAGAAGGTCTCCTTCGCCGACCTCGTCGTCATCGGCGGCGCCGCTGCAGTGGAGAAGGCCGCGAAGGACGCCGGCCAGGTGGTCACCGTCCCCGTCACGCCGGGACGCACCGACGCGACCCAGGAGCAGACCGACGTCGAGTCGTTCTCGTGGCTCGAGCCGCACTCGGACGGCCTGCGCAACTACCTCGGCAAGGGCACGAAGCTGCCGATGGAGTACCACCTGGTCGACCGGGCCAACCTGCTCGACCTCAGCGCCCCGCAGCTGACCGTCCTCGTCGGTGGCCTGCGCGTTCTGGGAGCCAACTACCAGGGCTCGTCGTACGGCGTGCTCACCGACCGCCCGGGCACGCTGAGCAACGACTTCTTCGTCAACCTGCTCGACATGGGCATCGAGTGGCACGCCACGGGTGAGGGCGAGGCCACGTTCGAGGCCACCGACGTGGCCACGGGTGAGGCGAAGTGGACCGGCACCCGCAACGACCTCGTCTTCGGCAGCAACTCCGAGCTGCGGGCAGTCGCCGAGGTCTACGCCATGGACGACGCGCAGGAGAAGTTCGTGCGCGACTTCGTCGCCGCCTGGACCAAGGTCATGGACCTCGACCGCTACGACGTGCGCTGACGCACTCCGTACGAGAGGGCCCGGTCACTCCAGGTGACCGGGCCCTTGGG
>JALYVC010000220.1 GCA_030853445.1 Actinomycetota bacterium
ACGCTCGCGGCGGACCCTGGGCTCGGCGGCGTCCGCGGCATACGGGTCTCGTCGCTTCCCTGGGAGGGAGACCGTGACCCGCAGCCCTCCGAGCGACGACTGGTCGAGGTCCACGCGCCCTGCCCCCGCGTGGGCGATGCGGTGCACGATGTCCAGGCCGAGCCCGGTGGAGCCCCCCGCGCTGTGACCACGCCCCCGCCAGGGGGTCACGAGGCCGGGACCGCCGTCCTCGACCACCAGGCCGACGACCGACGCCGACCCGGCACCCCCCGCGAGGTCCCCGGGCCCGTCACCACCCTCACCTGCCGACCCTCTGCACTCCTTCACCCTCACGGCGATCGGCGCGCCGTCGGGGGTGTGGGTGAAGACGTTGTCGAGCAGCGTGTCGACCAGCTCACGCAGGTCGTCGACGGCGAGCACGACCGCGGCGTCGTGGGCCCCCCCGACCTCCAGATCCAGTCGTCGTCCCTGGTCCTCGGCCAGCGCTGTCCAGAACGCGACCCGTTCGGCCACGACCGGCGCCACCACGGTCGTCACCGGGATCTCGTCGGCGACGCCGCGACGGGCCTCACGCACGACGACGTCGATGCTGCGCTGCAGGTGGTCGATGTGCTCGCGCAACCGGTCCCCGACCTCGACGTCCGTCACCAGGTCGGCATCGAGGCGCAGGGCCGTCACGGGGGTGCGCAGTCGGTGACCGAGGTCGGCCACCTGCTCACGCTCCTCCTCGACCAGCTCGCGGATCCGGTCGGCGAGCGCGTTGAGGGCACGCCCCAGCTCGGCCGTCTCCGGGGGGCCGCCGGGCACGGCCCGCGCCGCCCCGTCGCCCTCCCTCAGCCGGTGGGCGACCTCGGCCACCTCGGTGACCGGCACGCTGATGAAGCGACCCAGCCGCAGAGCCCCCGCCACCGAGATGCCGACCAGGAGCAGGCCGAGGGCGATCATCGTCGCCCAGGCCCGTGGCACCCCGGAGCGGAGCTCGTCGTTGGAGACACTGGCCACGACCACCGTCACGCCCTCCGGAGTGACGACCGGCACCAGGGCGTCGAGACCCTCGGGGGTAGACGCCGTGAAGGCGCCCCTGTCGATCTGGACCCTCGCGACCAGCGCGCGCGTCGACGCGGACACCTCCTGACCGCCGAGCAGCCTGTTGTCCGGCCAGACGACCGCGACCCGCGGGCCGTCCGCGTCGAGGCTGGCGACCGCGTCGGCCAGCGCCGCGTTGCTGCTGACGGAGACCAGGAGGGCCGCGACGTTCCGCGCCTGCTCCTGCGCCCGCGTCGTGGCCCGGTCCTGGGCGAGGCTGGCCACGAGGAAGCACAGGGGCACGATGAAGGCCACGACCACCGCCGAGGTCGTGGCGGCCACGAGGAGCGCGATCCGGCGGGGCATCAGACGGCGTCCGGGCCGGTGTCGTCCGGGGGGCCGGGAGACCCGTGGGGGTCGAGGGTCTCGGCCACCGGCGCAGACAGTCGCACTCCCACTCCGCGCACGCTGTGGAGGTACACCGGATGAGCCGCCGTCTCGCCGAGCTTGCGCCGCAGCCACGACAGGTGGACGTCGACCGTGCGCTCACCGCCGCCGTAGGGCTGGTTCCACACCTCCGCCAGCATGTCGCGCTTGGTGACGACCTCATCCACGTGACGGGCCAGCAGCTCGAGCAGGTCGAACTCGCGGCGGGACAGCTCCAGCGGAAGGTCCTGCAGCGTGACGACCCGCCGTGCCGGGTCGACCACGAGCGCTCCGACACTCAGTGGCTGCTCGCTGCCCTCAGCGGCCGACCGGCGCAGGACCGCCCGGATCCTCGCCTCGAGGTGGTCCATGCCGAAGGGCTTGACGACGTAGTCGTCGGCTCCGGCGTCGAGCGCCTTGACGACGGAGGGGTCGTCGTCGCGGGCGGTGACGACGATGACGGGCACGTCGCGCACCGCACGCAGCATGGTCAGCACGCTGGAGCCGTCGACATCGGGCAGGCCGAGGTCGAGCAGCACGAGGTCGGGCCGTTCCTCGAGCGCGAGCTGCAGGCCCGTCATCCCGGACGACGCGCTCGAGACGACGTGACCCCGGTCGGTCAGGGCCCGCAGGAGGGCGCCCCGGATCGCCGGGTCGTCCTCGATGACCAGCACGTGTGTCACAGTGGAAACCGTAGAGCAGGAAGGTGCACCCGGTGCTGAGAACGTCACGCTGGCCGCTGGTCCTCATGGCACTCGGGTGGCTCGGAGTGGTCGCCGTCGCCGCAACGCTGACCTTCGCGGTCGTCGACAGCTCTGGTCGAGGCGTGGGGCAGCCGCTGGCGGCTCCCCTGATCACGAGCCCGCGGACGACGCCGCCGGCCCCGACCGGCTCACGCTCACCGCAGCCGTCCGCAAAGCCCACGACATCGACCCCGACGCCGGCGGGCTCGACCTCCCCGACGAGCGGGTCTCGCACCCCGCCCCCGACCTCGCAGCCCGCCACGCGCCCAGACCCCGGC
>JALYVC010000235.1 GCA_030853445.1 Actinomycetota bacterium
GGGATGGCCGAGCTCTTCGCCTCCCGCGACATCCTCGGTCACCTCGCCAGTGAGAAGGCGCGCTCGATGCGGCCGGGTCGGGGCGGGGCGACGCCGCTGCTTGACGCGCAGTTCGTGGCCGCGCACCGGGGCGAGACGTATGCCGTTCAGGGGACTGACCTGCGCCGACGACTCGTGCACGACCTCTTCGTCGGCTCGCTGCCCTCGCTGCTGCGCTACGAGGACCGCAACTCGATGCGCTTCTCGCTCGAGGGTCGCGTGCCCTTCCTCGACCCCGGCCTCGTGAAGAGCGTCTTCGCGCTGCCCGACGACGCCATCATCAAGGACGGGTGGAACAAGCGCGTCCTGCGCGAGGCCACCACCGATCTGCTGCCGCTCTCGATCAACCGGCGCCGCAACAAGATCGGCTTCACCGCGCCCCAGCACGACTGGTTCCACGAGCAGCGCGAGTTCATCTACCGCGTCTTCCTGTCCGAGTCGTTCGCGAGCCGTCCGTACTTCAACCGCACCGAGGTGCTGACCGCGTTCGAGCTGTGGCTGAGCGGTTCGGGAGACCTCGACTCGATGGTGTTCTGGCGGCTGCTCAACGTCGAGCTGTGGCTGCGCGAGTTCTTCGACCGCCGCGACACGACGGAGGCGAACTCGGCAGCCCACGAACGTGACGCGGTGGTGGGCGCGACCTCCCCGGCTGACGATCGACCAGCCTCGGGCACCCCGGTCATGTCGACCTCTGCGAACCCGGGCAAGCACCTCGATCTCACACTTCCCGACGGTACGACTGTTCGGCGGCATCCGGTGCGGACCTCGAAGTTCTCGGCCGACGACGACCTCGTGCCCGAGACGGTCGGCTGGGTCGAGCGGTTCGTCGACACGCTCACCCAGCAGGCGGACGACAGCCAGAACGCCGACCACACCGATCTCGCCACCAGCCGCTGGTACCTGTTCGTGTCGGAGAAGATTGTGGCCACCACGCAGCAACGGTCGCACTTCCTCTGGGACATCCCGGTGTCGCGCAGCGCTCGCCGGCTCAGCCGGTATGTGACCCGAACTCCGGCCGGCATCGGGCTCGGCTCCCCGTTCACGATGCAGCTGGCCATCGACGAAGCCGGGCTGCCCAGGGTGCTCTTTGCGGCCGCGGCCGGCGCCGCCGGAAAGCTCGTGGGGCGGCGCGGCCTGTTCTATACGGCCGTCGGCGATGACGTCCGCGCCATCGACGGGCCGACCGAGTACTCGGTCTACCCCGCCAACATGTCGGCCAAGCTGCCACCGAAGAACCCCGCCGGAGTGGCCGCCACTCTCTCGACCGCCCTCCGGCACCGACTGCCGGCGCCACTGGCCGCGACCTTCCAGGGCACGGTCGTGATCGACGCCAACGACCTGGGCCGCAACGTGCTCGGCACCGACGTGGCGGGCCCGGTGCAACGGTTCGAGCAGATGTTCGCCGACAACCCGCTCGGTCAAGGCACGGAGACCACGCCGCTGGCCGTCGTCGTCGACGAGCGCTGACCGGCAACCTCGGGCCGGCCACCTCGGGCCGGCCACCTCACCCGCCCACGACCGGTCTCTAAGGGGCGCTGACCGGTCACCACCACTTCCGCACAACGCTGGCCGGCGCGCCGGACCCCAACGGCCAGGAGGCCCTCATGACAGCTTCACCCCGTGACATCGACGCGAACCGGATGCCGGTGACGGCCAGCGCGCCCCTGCTCCGTCGGGTGCCTTTGGCCGTCACCGGGGTGCTGTTGCTCGTCGTCGGGCTCGTTGTGGGCTTCACCGTGAACTCCATCGGCGCCCGGAGCACCGGCGAGCTCGGTCTCGACGTCACCATCTCCGGCCACCGTGACGGCGTGCTGAGCGCGCTTGCCCGGTTCATCAACGTCGGGATCGGGCCGGCGGTCGCGCCCTTCCTGCTGCTGATCGGGTGCGCCTTCCTGTGGCGGCGCAGCCGTTTCGCGGCGGTGAGCGTCGCCGGTCTGACGATCGCGGGCTGGTTGTCGGTCGAGATCGGCAAGCTGCTGGTGCACCGGGCCCGGCCACCGATCACGACAGTGCACGCCCTGGTCGTGGAGACCAAGGCCGACAGCTACCCCAGTGGTCACACGGCCTTCGCCGCCGCCCTCGTGTTCGCCGTCGTGGCTACCCTGGTTCTGCTCGGGCGCCCGACCCGCACCGTGTGGTGGGTCGGAGTGCCCTTCGTCGTGATCGTCGCGGCCTCCCGGCTCTACCTCGGGGCGCACTACCTGACCGACGTCATCGCGTCGGTCATCTTCGCCGGCGCAACCGTGCTCATCGTGCTCGCGGTTCTCGGCCCGTGGCTGGTGCGCCTACGCGAGCGTGAGACTCAGCGTGACACCGACCAGGCCAGGACGGCCTGACGGTGCCTGAACCGCGTCCGGCCCCGGAGCAGCCGGAAGAACAGGAGCCTCAGCAGAGCGAGGCGGTGCGCGACACCACCGCGCCGGGCGCCGCCGGGCGGGCTGCGCTCGTGGGCCGGCGTGCCACCCGGCGCACGGTCATCATCGCGGCCACCGGGGTGCTCGGAACCATCGGCGCCGCGGCCTGCACCGGCCCCGCGGCCACCGACACGACGCCACCCAACGCCGGTACGAGAACCGGATCGACGCGCGCGATGACCGCACCGAGCCATTCCACCGGGGCCGGTGGGGCGTCGACGCGTACTGCCACGCCGACCGGGGGCGCGGCGAGCGTGCTGGGCACGAGCGGGCCTGACCTGCAATCGGGTTCGGCAGCGGGGGCCCGCGTGGCCCTGACCTTCCACGGCGCCGGAGCGACGGCCCTGACCGCGAAGGTGCTACAGATCGCCAAGGCCCACGACGCCAAGCTGACGGTCTTCGCGGTCGGCCAGTGGCTCTCGGCGAACCCCCAGCTCGGGCGCGCCATCCTCGCTGCGGGCCACGACCTGGGCAACCACACCTGGAGCCACCAACCGATGCGTAGCCTCAGCGCAGAACAGGCAGGCCTGGAGGTGAGTCGCGGGGCAGCCGCCGTAGCAGCCGTCCGGGGAAGCGCAGGCCTGCTCTTCCGGCCCTCGGGGACCCCCGCGAGCACCGACACGATCCGGACGGCCGCGCTGGCCTCCGGGTACCACCGCTGCATCTCCTACGACGTCGACCCGAGCGACTACCTCGACCCCGGCACGGCCGCCGTGCGCGACCGTACCCTGAAGGCGGTTCGCGCCGGCAGCATCGTGAGCCTGCACCTGGGTCACGCCGGCACGGTTGCCGCGCTACCCGCCATCCTCGAGGGCCTGCGCCAGCGGGGACTGACCGCCGTGACCGTGACCGACCTGCTGACCGGAGCCTGATGACCGAGACGCGCCCACGAGCGGCGGCTCGGCGCAGCTCCGTTTTCGCGGCCATGGTCGCCACCCTCGGGCTCCTCGGCGGCTGCTCAGCCCAGCCCTCAGCTCCGGCGATCACCTCGCCGACGAGTAGCGCCACCACGGGCAGCGCCGCCAATCAGCCGGGCCCGACAGCCACTGCCGGCACCACCGCAACCGCGGCCGCCGACCCGAGCGCAGCCCAAGGCCCCTACGCCCACACCGGCGCCGGTGACCTATCGGCGCAGGCCCGCCGCGCCAAACCGCTGGTCTACGTGCCGAACCAGCGGGCCGGCACGGTGCAGGTCATCGACCCGAAGACCTACCAGGTCGTGGCGACCTACCCGGTCGGGCGCTCGCCCGAGCACGTGGTGCCCTCGCACGACCTGCGTACCCTCTGGGTCAACAGCGACGCCGGCAACTCGATGACGCCCATCGACCCGCGCACCGGAAAACCCGGCAAGACCATCTCCGTGAACGACCCCTACAACCTCTACTTCACCCCCGACGGCCGCTATGCCCTCGTCATGGCCGAAGCGCTTCGGCGCATTGACGTTCGTGACGCGCACACGATGAACCTCGTTCGCTCGCTGCCGATTCCGTGCGCCGGCATCAACCACGCCGACTTCACAGCCGATCTGTCGACCCTTCTCGTCAGCTGCGAGTTCAGCGGCAAGCTCGCTCTCGTCGACGCCGACGCCACCCGGGTCATCAGCATGATCAACCTGAACACCATCAAGACCCCTGGGGCCACCGACCCGGCCATGGCCCGGTCGATGGGAGGACCCGCCGGCGGGCTCGCACGGGGGGCGAACGCGATGCCCCAGGACGTGCGACTCTCACCCGACGGCAAATGGTTCCTCGTCGCCGACATGCTGCGCAACGGCCTCTGGGTGATCGACGCCCACACCCTGAAGTACTCCCGGTTCGTGCCCACCGGCAAGGGCGCCCACGGCATCTACCCCTCCCGTGATGCGAGCCGCATCTACGTCAGCAACCGTGACGAGGGCAGCATCTCGGTGCTGGATGGCGCCACGCTGGCCCCGGTGGCCAAGTGGAAGATCCCCGGTGGCGGGTCTCCCGACATGGGCGGGGTCACCGCTGACGGCACCGAGCTCTGGCTGACGGGCCGCTACAACTCGGTGGTGTACGTCTTCAACACCTCCAGCGGAAAGGTGACCCACCGCATCGCGGTGCGACCCGGGCCGCACGGGCTGCTCGTCTGGCCCCAGCCCGGACGGTACTC
>JALYVC010000263.1 GCA_030853445.1 Actinomycetota bacterium
TGCCGAACGTGCGGCACTGCAGGCCTACGGCACCAAGCTGGACGAGGACACCGGGGGAGCGTGGGTCGCCGAGGGAGTCTCGACACGCATCTCTGGTGCCGGCATCGCCGGGCAGCAGTCCGGGGAGCTGGGCCCCGTCGGTGAGAGCGACGAACCGACGGGCCTGTGGGTGGTCGATGCGGTCCGTATCCAGGAGCAGATCGACACTCTCCGCACGGCGCTAGTAGACCGTCGCAGCTAAGTTTATTGGGTAGAGGCGGCGGAGTTTGATGCGGGCGTCGTCGGTGGTGAACTGCCAGTCGACTTGTCGTTGGTCGGCGTTCGTGTCGTGTTGCCAGGCGGCGAGTTCGGTGTTGAGGACGTCGAGGTCGCTGATGCGGCGGTCCAGGCATTGGCGGGTCAACGCGGAGAGCTCGATCTCGGCGATGTTGAGCCAGGACCCGTGTTTGGGGGTGTGGTGGATCTCGAGACGCTGTGCCAACGCGAAGGCCTCAGCAGGCTCGAAGGCCTCGTACAAAGAGGCGATGTTGTGGGTGTTGAGGTTGTCCATCACCAGCACCACCTTCTCCGCCTCGGGGTAGTCCACGGTGAGCATCTCTTTGACCTGGCTGGCCCAGTCCAGGCGGGTCCGTCGTTGCAGGGCATGGACGCGGCGCCACCCGGCGAGGGGCTCGACCCAGACGAAGATCGAGCAGGTCCCGTGCCTGACGTACTCGGAGTCCTCACGCAGGTCGTGACCGGGGCGGGCGGGGAGCGGATCGCGGGCGTGGTCCAGGAGTTGGTAGGGCTTCTCGTCCATGCACACCACCGGCCGCAACGGGTTGAAACGACGTGCGTACACAGCCAGGACGTCTTCCATCCGCGCCACGAACTCGGCGTTCGCCTTGGGTGGGATGGTCCAGCACTTCTTCAGATGAGGACGAAGTTCCGTTTTTTTAAAACCCGCCCGATGGTGGAGTGGTCCAGATCAGGGATGTCCGCGATCAGTGCGACGTGCTTCTCCAGCAGCCGCAACGACCACCGTGCCCGGCCTTCGGGGGCCTGGGTGCAAGCCAGGGCAATCAGTCGGGCCTCGACCTCACCGGTGATCACCGAGGCCACCGGTGGTAGCGCGCGTTGCTTGCGCGCGATCGTGGCGTGCACATCGCCAACGGTCTCCTCGAAACGCTGGGCGACCAGGCGCAGCGTGTTGATCGAGACCCCGACTCGTGCCGCGACCACCTCTCTGGACTCCACGACGCCGACCGAGGTGTCCAGCGCGAGCAACACCCGTGCCCGCATGATCTGCGAGGCGCCATGAACGCCGGTCGTGGTGATCCGCAGCAGGTCTTCTCGATCCTGCCCGGTCAGCGTGACCGGTGACTTCTTCTGTGAGGGCATGACAGTCGTCCTTGTCCGGCAGACAGGGGAAGGGTCCACCGCGATCAACATCCCAGCCAGAAGCCGCTAAACTAAGCAGCGACACACTACTAGTGAGGACGCCGTGAAACCGAGTGGCCTCACGCTGTCAGGTGCGCTGCTCGGCCGCGTGCCTCTCGGCTGCGAGGGCGACAGCGGCATCGCGGGCCGCTGCGGTCTCGGTCTCGGTCAGCGTGCGGTCGGGCGCCCGGAAGCGCAGCGCGAACGCCAGCGACTTGCTGCCTTCTTCCACCTGGGCCCCGGTATACAGGTCGAAGAGCCGTACGGACTCGCACAGCGGGCCGGCACCCTCGAGCAGGGTTCGGCTGACGGCTTCGGCCGGTACGTCGACCGGCACCACCAGGGCGACGTCCTCCTTGGCGACCGGGAAGCTGGAGAACACCGGGGCCGGCGCGATGTGCGGCACCGCGGCCATCAGCAGGTCGAGGTCGATCTCGACCGCCGACGTACGCGCGGGCAGCCCGAAGGCCGCGCAGACCTTGGGGTGCAGCTCACCTGCGTGGCCCAGCTCCGTGAACAGCTCCGTGCCCGAGTCCTGCTCGCCGACCAGCAACCGGGCACACCGACCGGGGTGCCACGGCATCCGGGCAGCCGACTCGACACGTACGTCGACCCCCAGCTCGTCGGCGAGGTCGCGGACCACCT
>JALYVC010000286.1 GCA_030853445.1 Actinomycetota bacterium
CCGCCGGGCCGTGCGGCGTCAGCGGGGCGGTGAGCGCCTCCTCGTCGTCGACGACCCGCGCGGCGACCGCGTCGACCACCGCCCGAGGGGCAGGGGGCGAGAGCCACGAGCTGCCCCGGTCCGACTCCTTGCGCGACAGCCCGGTGGTGATGGCCTGCAGACGGGCACCCCGGGCCAGGCGCAGACCCAGCGGCTGCCCGATCTCGACCCCGCGCAGCCGCTTCTCCTCGATGCTCGTCTCGCGGGTGGTGAGCAGGCCCCGGGTGACGTGCAGGGTGCCACCGGTGTGGCGGGTCAGGCGGAACCCCCAGAACTGCAGGGCGTAGCCGATGACGGCGAGCGCCGACACGAGCACCACCAGGCCGACCACCCCGGCTGCGACGTCGAGCCAGATCGGGTGCTGACCCAGGCGGTCGACGGTGCCACCGAGACCGGTGCGCTCGAGGTAGCGGGTGACGAACTGGCCGGCGAAGCCGAAGATCGCCAGCGCCGAGAAGACCCCGGTGAGCGTGAGGGGGGCGAAGAGCATCCAGCGCGGGTCGAGCCGCATCAGCTGCGTCTCGCTGCCGGGCGACTCGCCGCCCAGGGAGGCAGGGGGCGGCAGGTCGGCTACGGGCTCACCCACCGGAGCCGGCAGGTCAGCCGACGCGACGACCTTGCGCCCGTGGATGAGCTCCTCACGCATCCGCCGGGCCTGGTCCAGCGGCAGCGCGTCGAGCACCAGCCGCTCGCGCGAGGTGCCGGCCGTGCCGATCTCGACCTTGGCCAACCCGAGGAGGCGGTGGAAGACCGGCGCCGTGACGTCGACCGTGCGCACCCGGTCGGCAGGCGTGGCGACCAGCTGCTTAGTGAGCAGCCCCTTGCGCAGCTCGATCTGGTCGTCCTCGATCCGGAAGCGGGTGGTCGCCCACCGCATCACACCGACCCCCACCGCGACCGCGAGCACGGCGAGCTCGAACCACTGCCCCCCGGTGTCCCGGCTCTGTCCGACGATCACCGCGCCGACGAGCGCGGGCAGGAAGCGGATGACCTCCTGCACGGGGTGCACGAGCAGCATGCGGGGGTCGAGCCTGCGCCACGGCGTGTGCAGGTCGGCCGGCAGCGACTCCCCCTCGCTCATGTCGCGTCGCCGGTCTCGGCGACCGTCGCCTCGGTCAGCTCGTCGACGAGCCGACGGGCGTCCTGCACGTCGAGTCCCTCGATGGTCAGCGGCCCGGCGGCGGAGGCCGTCGTCACCGTCACGGACGCCAGGCGGAACAGCTGCGAGAGGGGGCCACGCGAGAGGTCGACCGTCTGGATGCGGGAGATCGGGGCGATCCGCCGCTCCTGCGAGAGCCAGCCGCGCTGGGTGTAGACGGCGCTCGGGGTGGTCTCCCACCGGTGCACCCGGTAGCGCCACTGCGGCATGACGGCCGAGTACGAGACGGCCAGCACCAGCCACAGGGCACCGACCAGGAGGTGGGGCGTGCGGGAGCGGTCCGGCTCGTCGAGGATCCACCACGCCACCTGGCCGGCCAGCAGCACCAGCTCACCCAGGACCGACTCGGTCAGCCACATCAGCCGGGCCCGGGGGCTGACCAGGTGCGCGGGCTCACGCAGCCGAGGTGGCGCCTCGACGCCGGGTCCGTTCGTCATCGCGCCACCGTATGCGATGCGTCCGGAACCGCCCGCGTCGTGGCGACCCGGGTCGGCGGCTGTGCTGGTTGGATCGAGGCATGGCCCACCTGCACATCTCGCGCCACGTCGCGGCACCCGCCGAGGTCGTCTACGACCTGGTCTCCGACCTGCCCCGCATGGGCGAGTGGTCTCCCGAGACCGAGCGGGTGCTGTGGCGAGGCGACGCGACCGGTCCCGCGCTCGGCGCACGCTTCATCGGCTGGAACCGCAGGGGGGCCGTGCGGTGGTTCACCCACGGCGAGGTGGTCGAGGCCGAGCGCGGTCGTCGGTTCGCCTTCGAGGTCACCGTCGGCCCGGTCAGGGTCGCGCGGTGGGAGTACGTCATGGTGCCCGACGCCGACGGGATGGGCTGCACCGTCGCCGAGGAGTGGACCGAGCGCCGCCCCCGCTTCGCGCGGCTCACCGACGCCGCGATGGGTCCCCGGCAGACCATCAACGCCACCGGTATGGAGCGAACGCTCGACGCCCTGGCGCGCGCCGCCGAGAGCGTCCGCGCCCCCTAGACCGGCCGGGCCGCCGGGTGCCCGTGGGCGCCGTTCGGCGGGCCAGGTGTGCCCGATCGGACGACACCCGTTCGCGGAACGGAGCACGGGGTCTGTGGATACCCTTCGTACAGGACTTTTCTGGACGAAGGCGGGCGATGGACGTGCAGCGAGCGCTGGTGGTGGAGGACTCCGCGGAGTTCGCCGCCCTGAGCACGCACCTGCTCGAGTCCGAGGGCTTCACCGTCACGGTCGCCGTCGACGGCGTGCGCGGGGTGTCCGCGGCCCGTGAGATGCGACCCGAGCTCATCCTGCTCGACGTGACGCTGCCCGGTCTCGACGGTTTCGAGGTATGCCGCCTGATCCGCGAGTTCTCCGACTGCTACGTCGTCATGGTCACCGCTCGCGACGACGAGTTCGACCGGGTGCTAGGCCTGTCCGTGGGGGCCGACGACTACGTCACCAAGCCCTTCTCGGCCCGCGAGCTCGCGGCCCGGATCAAGGCGATGCGGCGGCGGCCACGTCTGGCGGCCCAGTCGCGGGTGCGCTCGTTCAGCGGCCTCGAAGTAGACCCGGCAGCCCGCGAGGTGCGCTATCTCGGCTGCGACGTCGAGCTGACCAAGATCGAGTTCGACATCCTCGACCTGCTGACGAGCGAGCCCCGGCGCACCTTCGAGCGGGCCCAGCTCATGGACCTCGTCTGGGGCACCCAGTGGCACGGTGACGAGCACGTGATCGTCGTGCACGTCGCCAACCTGCGCCGCAAGCTCAGCGAGGGCGCCAACACTCAGGGCTTCATCCGCACGGTCCGCGGGGTCGGCTACCGCTTCGACCCCACCGGTGGGCGTCAGCTGCAGGTCGTCAGCCCAGTGGCCTGACCAGCCGGGGTCACCCGGCCCGGGCCTCAGCCGAGCCGGGCCAGCCACTCCAGCAGCGCCCGCGTGGTCACCTCGGCGCACGCCCGCACCCCGGCGACCATCTCGTCGACGTCCTGCACCGAGGCCTCCCTGGCCTCGGACTCGAGCACCGCACAGAGCCCCTCGAGGCTGCGGGCGCCGAGGAGGGCGCTGCTCGAGCGCAGGCTGTGGGTGGTGCGGTGCAGGCTCTCGCGCCCACCCTCGACGCCCTGGGCCAGGGCCGAGAGCCGGCTCGGCATCTCATCGAGGTAGAGCCCGACGATCTGGCGCACGACATCAGCCCCGCCCGTCTCCGACGCCAGCCGCTCGAGGGTGGCCGGGTCGAGGACGGGTCGCGGGTTCTGCTTCATGGACACCATGATCCGCCGGGGCGGCCACCGGTGAGCAGGGCTTGAGCAGATCTTGAGGTTGGCTGGACCACTCCCAGAGGCGGGTCGGCGATCCTTCGAGGTATGAGCAGCCCCGCCGTCTCGGCGACCGTGCGTCGAGCGCTCCCGACGGCCGTGCGCGTCGCCATCCTCCTGACCCTGGTCGCCGCCCTCATGAGCCTGGCGGGGTGCGGGACGACGTCGACCAGAGCGACGGCCACCCCGGCGGCCCCTGGGCCAAACGGGGGCTACCGCGTCGTCACCGCGTCGTCGGTGGATCCACGCCAGGCGCTCCCCGTCCCCACCGGGCCCGTCGTCCTTACGGTCAGCGGTCACCTCGGGGCCGGGGTGACGAACCCGGTCCGCCTCGACATGGCCGGCCTGGAGACGCTCGGTCTCGTGGAGTACCCCACGATGGACAAGCAGGCGGAGGGCCGGCGAGCGACCTTCCGGGGCGTGCTGCTGCGTCGCCTCCTCGCCGCCGTCGGCGCCGACCGGTCGACGACGCTGCACACCGCAGCGGTCAACGACTTCTCGGTCGACATCCCGGTCTCCGATGCGACGGCCTACCCCGTCCTGCTGGCGACGACGGTCGACGGCAGCCGCATGCCCGTCGACCGCTACGGCCCGGTCCGGGTTATCTACCCCACCGACGACACGTCGCTCGACCCCACCGTCTACGACCCACGGTGGATCTGGCAGCTCACCAGCATCGTGGTCGAGTAGGCCGTGGAACCGTCGGTGCGCCGGTCGCTGCGCCGGTTCGTTCGCGGGTCGGTGCGCGGTGCCCGTGAGACCGTCGGTGGGCCCCTGTGGCGCACCCTGGTCCTCCTGCTGGTCCCGGCCGTCCTCCTGCTGGTGCTCACCGTGACGCTCAGCATCATGGTGGCCCGCTCGACCTTCGCCCTGAGCTCCACCGTGCGGATCACCCAGGCCGCCGTCGACGGCAACGTGCGCACCCTGTCCCAGGTGCAGCGCGAGCTGCTGCGCCTGGAGATCTCGCTGTCGG
>JALYVC010000306.1 GCA_030853445.1 Actinomycetota bacterium
GCGTGGGCCGATAGGCTGGGTGCGCGACCCGGCTCGCCCTGGGCCACGAGCTCGACATAGCTGCCGGCCGACGGCCCCGTGGCCGAGCGGGCGGCCGAGCGCACGACGAGGTTGGCCAGGCCGACGATCTGCGGCGACGAGCGGTAGTTGCGCACGAGCCGCACGACCTGCGCCTCCTCGCGACGTGAGAAGCCGAGCAGGTGGCGAGGGGTGGCGCCGGTGAAGGAGTAGATGGTCTGGGCAGGGTCGCCGACGACGCACAGGTCGTGGCGCTCGCCCACCCACAGCTCGAGCAGGCGCTGCTGCAGGGCGTTGACGTCCTGGTACTCGTCCACGACGAAGTGGCGGTACTGCGAGCGCACGGCTCGGGCGATGTCGTCGCGCTCGGCCAGGATGCCGGACATGATCAGCAGGACGTCCTCGAAGTCCATGACCCCGCGCTGGCCCTTCGCCTCCTCGTACGTCTCGTAGAGGCGGGCCATCGCCGTCGCGTCGATGCCCGCCGGGTCACGGCCCGCGGTGCGGGCGGCCGCGGCATACGTCTCGGGGGTGAGCAGGCCCACCTTGGCCCACTCGATCTCGGCCGCGAGGTCGCGGATGGCCGCCCGGTCGAACTGCAGGCGCAGCCGTTGCGCCGCCTCGGCGACGACGGGCGCCTTGTAGGCCAGCACCTCGGGCGAGGCACCGCCGATGGCCTGCGGCCAGAAGAAGTGCAGCTGGCGCAGGGCTGCCGCATGGAAGGTGCGCGCCTGCACACCCGGGACGCCGAGCGTGCGCAGGCGGGTGCGCATCTCACCCGCGGCTCGGGCGGTGAAGGTCACCGCGAGCACGCGCTGGGCCTGGTAGGCGCCGGAGTGCACGCCGTAGGCGATGCGGTGGGTGATGGCGCGGGTCTTGCCCGTGCCCGCCCCGGCGAGCACGCACATCTCCCCGAGCGGGCTGGCGGCGACCTCGCGCTGCTCAGGGTCGAGGGCGGCCAGCACCTCGTCGGCCGAGGGCGCGGCGCTCGCACTGGCTGAACTCATGACCGACTCAGTCTAGGTCGAGGCGCGAGCCGGCCGGCGCACCGTCCCCAGGCCGTGTGCAGCCCGCCACCACGGTGGTGGCCGGCGCCGCTGCTGGTCTGCGCCGCAGGAACCCCGTCGGGCACCTCAGTCCTGGACCAGCCCATAGGCCCGCTCGACGTCGACCGTGAGGACGAGGCGGCCGTCGGCCACCATGGCGCGGCGGTAGTCGTCCCAGTCGGGGTGCTCCTGGCCCGCGATGGTGCGGTAGAGCTCCACCAGCGTGTCGGTAGCTGCGTCGTCGGGAGCACTCGCGACCTCGGAGAACCGGGCGGCGCCCTCGAGCACGGCATACGACCACCCCGCCTCGTCGGTGACGAGCATCGAGGCGCGCGGGTCGCGACGCAGGTTGTGCACCTTGGCCAAGGTGGCTCGCGTCGAGACGCGAAGGGTGCGGTGCCCGGGCGACCAGGCGTAGCTCACCTGCGACAGCTGGGGCCTGCCGTCGCGCTTGATCGTCGTCAGGGTTCCGTTCGTGCGCGAGGCGACGAGCGCGACGAGGTCGGCGGGCAGGTCGGGCAGGTCGGGCAGGTCGGGCAGGGGCTTGTCGGCAGTCATGACCCCATCCCACGGGAAGGTTCGGTGCCCGTCAACGGTTCCTCCCTCGACCCCAACATTCTTCGAGGAGCAACCGCATGTCCGCCCAGACGCAGGACCACACCCCCGACGCCGGCACGATCACGATGTTCAGCACCAGATGGTGCGGTTACTGCGCGCGGCTGAAGGACCAGCTCGGGCGCGAGGGCATCCGCTACACCGAGGTCGACATCGAGGCCGACCCGGCGAGCGCCCGCTTCGTCGAGAAGGTCAACCGCGGCAACCAGACCGTCCCGACGGTGCTCTTTCCCGACGGCTCCGCCGCGACGAACCCCAGCGTCATCGAGGTCAAGAAGCGCCTGGGCCTCTGAGGGACGCGCCTTTGCCCCCCGCTACCAGATGATGCGGTGGTCGGCTCCCCCGGCCGCAGCAACGGCCTCCTCGACCGGCATCCCGAGCCAGTGCTCGATCATCCGCTGCGCGATCGATATCCCGCTCGGGGTGCGCAGCCCGCCCTCGCGAAGCGCGCCGACGTACTCCTCCCGGCTGAACCACGAGGCCTCGGCGATCTCCACCGGGTCGAGCGTCAGGTGCGTCGACAACGCCCGCGCTCGGAAGCCGATCATCCCCGACGCGGGGAAGGGCCAGGGCTGGTTGCCCAGGTAGGTGACGTCGGTGACGCCGATGCCGACCTCCTCCATCACCTCGCGCGCGACAGCCGCCTCGAAGGACTCCCCCGGCTCGACGAAGCCGGCGAGCACCGAGAAGCGCCCCTCCGGCCACAGCGGTGAGCGGCCGAGCAGCATCCGGTCGTCGTCGTCGAGGACACTCATGATCACGGCGGGGTCGGTGCGCGGGTAGTGCTCCGAGCCGTCGACGGTGCACCGGCGCTGCCAGCCCGCGGCCACCGGCTCGGTAGGGGCACCGCAGCGTGGGCAGAACTCGTGCCGCGCATGCCAGTTGAGCAGCGCCTGAGCGGTGGTGAAGACGCCGGCGTCGCGGGCGCCGAGATCGAGCCCAGCATCGCGCAGGCTCACCCATCCCTCGTCCTGTGCCCGGGGAGTCGGGTCGACCACCGCCACGTAGGCCGTCGGCCCGGCGTGCGCAGGCAGGCCCCCTGAGGCGCCGGCCCTGGGTGCCTCCTCCCCGAGGAAGAAGGCCAGTCGCTGGACGTCGGCCGGCTCAGGGGCGCGGTAGGCCAGCCCGCGACCGGTCGGTGAGGTGGCGTCGTCCTCGAGCTCGGCATGCTGGTCGGCCGAGAGCGCGAGCACCCGAGTGGCCGGGTCGGCGAGGAGGCTGGGCATCAGCCCCGTGTCGGTGCGGCGGTGCGACGCCCGGTCGAGGGTGCCGCGGGAGAGGGCGAGCCGGGTCAGGACGTCAGGGGCAGGGGCCACCTCGCCACCCTACGGCGACAACATCGCCGATACCTGCGCGGCGCCCGCGAGGGGTGCGGGCGGTGCGGGGGTCGACGGCATACGGTGGAAACCGTGACGCGCACCCCTGTCCAGCTGGCCGCCCTCGCGAGCTCGGCGGTCCCCGGGCTCGACCCCGTGGGGGTGCAGGGCACCCGCACGACGCCGGAGCAGGACTACGAGGTCGCGTTCGTCACCGACGCGCAGCACCGGCAGTGGGTCGTGCGGGCGCCGCTCACCCCGGCCGCTGGCGCGCAGATGGACTCCACGGTCTCGTTGCTGGGGCTGCTCGCGCGGCGGCTGCCCTTCGCGGTGCCGGCCCCTCGTGGGTTCGTCGCCGTGCCCGAAGGGCGGGTCGTGGTCTACCCGCACATCGCCGGACGACCGGTCGAGCTCGCCGCCGTGCCCGCCGGGCCGGGGCTGGCCGCCGAGCTGGGGCGCACCCTCGCCGCGATCCACAACGTCGACCGGGCGGTCTTCGACGAGGCCGGTGTCCCGGTCTACGACGCCGAGACCTGGCGCACGCGGCGTCTGGCCGACCTCGACCGCGGGGCCTCGACGGGGCACGTTCCCACGACCTTGCTGGCCCGCTGGGAGCGCGAGCTGGAGAACGTCTCGCTGTGGCGCTTCGCCCCGACCCCCGTGCACGGCGACATCACCGGCGAACAGGTGCTGGCCACCTTCGAGGACGAGCTCGACGCAGCGACCGCCCACGTCCGCGGAGTCACGGGCTGGGACGACGCGAAGGTCGCCGACCCGGCGGAGGACTTCGCCGCCGTCGTGACCCGATGCGACCCGGCGACGGTCGAGACGGTGCTCGAGGCCTACGCGAACCACCGGGTCGACCGGCCCGACGCCCACCTGCAGCGCCGGGCGCGGCTCGCCGCCGAGATGCGTCTGCTGACGCGGCTGCTCGCTGCGGTCGGCGCTGGGC
>JALYVC010000320.1 GCA_030853445.1 Actinomycetota bacterium
CCGTGGGCAGGCGCCCGGTGCGGGCCTACTCGCTCGGGATGCGTCAGCGCCTCGGGCTGGCGGCCGCCCTGATGCGCCGCCCCGAGCTCCTCGTGCTCGACGAGCCCACCAACGGCCTCGACCCGCAGGGTATCCGCGAGATCCGCGAGCTGCTGCTGCGGCTCAACGTCGACGGCACGACGATCTTCCTCTCCAGCCACCTGCTGGCCGAGATCGAGCAGATGTGCACGCGCATCGGCCTGCTCGACCGCGGTCACCTCGTCCTGCAGGAGTCGCTCGCCACCCTCACGGCGCCGACCGGACGCACCCTGCTCGTCACGCCCGACCCGGTGGCGGCCGCCGCGCTGCTTAACGGGCAGCTCGAGCACCGCGACGGCGAGCGCCTGCTCGTGCGCACCCCCGACCCGGCCGCGCTCAACGCCCGTCTGGTGGCCGGTGGCGTGCGGGTGCGCGAGCTCGGCCCCGAACGCCAGACCCTGGAGGACGTCATCGAGCACCGCACCCGCGCCCGCGCCGCCGACGAGGTACCGCGATGAGGGTCGAGCTGGTCAAGCTCTTCGGCCGCAGGCGCACCTGGGTGGCGCTCCTGCTGCTCAACCTCCTGCCGACCGTCGTCGCCGGCCTGCTCGCCTGGACCCGGCTCGCGCCGCGACCCGGCACCGGACCGGCGTTCCTGTCGGCCGTCGTCGCCGACGGCTCGCTCTTCGCCATCGCCGCGCTGGCCATCGTGCTGCCCCTCTTCCTGCCGATCTCGGTCGCGGTGGTCGCGGGTGAGGCCGTCGCGGGCGAGGCTCAGGCCGGCACCCTGCGCTACCTGCTCATCCGGCCCGTCGGGCGCACCCGGCTGCTGGTGCGCAAGCTCGTGGCCGTGATCGCGTTCGTGCTGGCGGCCGTGGTGTCGGTGGCTGCCATCGGCTTCGTCGTCGGCCGGCTCCTGCTCGGCCCGGGCACGCTCGAGGGCGGCATGATCAGCCTCTCGGGCTCGGTGCTCACCCCCACCGACCTCGCCTGGCGCACGGTCCTGGCCGTCCTCTACGTCACGGTCTCGATGCTGGGCGTCGCGGCCCTCGGGCTGTTCCTGTCGACCCTGACCGACTCGCCGCAGACGGCCAGCCTCGGCGCGATGGCCTTCCTCATCGGCAGCTCGCTGCTGCTGACCGTCGACGCGGCGCGGCCCCTGCAGCCCTACCTCCCGACCCGCTACTGGCTCTCCTTCGTCGACCTCTACCGAGACCCCGTCCTGTGGTCCAACCTCGAGCGGGGAGCAGGGCTCCAGCTCGTGTACGTCGTGGTGTTCCTCGCCGCCGGGTGGGCCAGCTTCACCACCCGCGACGTCACGAGCTGAGCCGTGCGCAGTCGTCCGGCCCCCACGTGGGTGGCCTCGACACCGCGACCGCCTGCACGATGAGCCGCTGCACGAGCCGGTCCCCCGGCAGCCCGCTGTGCCGCACGGTCGAGGATGGGCAGATGCTCTGCAGGGACGGGCTGGGCACCCCGGTCAGGACCGCCGACTCGGGCGGGAGCACCACGTCGTCGGCGGTGCTCCACAGCGACACCGCCACCACCGTGGAGGGTATCGGCTCCCTCGCCAGCCGGGCGAGCACCGCGCTGCCCGGAGCCAGCTGCTGGCAGGCCGTGGGGCAGGCGCCAGCCACGAGGGTGCCGAGCTGCGCGAGCTGGGTGCCCTGGTGGGGCGACCCGAGCGTCACGAGACGCCGGGTGCGTGAGGCACCGCCGTCCTCGACCACCCACAGCCGCGCGACGACACCGCCCGCCGAGTAGCCGACGAGGTCGACCGAGGCCGCCTGGGTGCGCGTGAGTGCGGCGTCGACCGCGTCACCCAGAGCCTGCGCCTGCACCCCCAGGTCACCCAGGGCGGAGTCCGGCAGGGAGACGACGGTGACGTCGCGACCCCCGGTGCGCAGGGCGGTGGCCAGCGGCGCGAGCGAGCGCTCCGACCCGCCGTACCCGGGCACGAGCAGCACTGGCCCCAGCCGCGACTGGTCGACCACGGCGGCCGGTCGGCTGCGCACCACGAGGGAGATGACGAGCGAGGCGAGCAGCGCCACGACCACCGCCACGGCGGCGAGGACAACCCGCCGCCGGGCGGGGGCGAGACCTGACAGCACCCCGCCATCATGCGCGAGCCACCTCTCCGACAACTCAGACCCCACGTGCGTAGCCAAAGAATCACCCCCAGGATCACGGCGGCGGTGATTCTCTGGCTACCCAGCGCCGGGCGACGCCACCGGCCGGGGTTGTGGCGCGCCTCACATGGGGCCATAGTCCTTTCGTGCGCCTCTCTCCCCGCGTCACGCATCGTCGCGTGACCAAGCCCCAGGTCCTGCTCACCACGGTCGCGGCGGCTGCCCTCGCCACGGTCCCCCTCCTGCCGGTCCTGCCGGCCCAGGCCGCGTCAACGGCCACGCCGGCGGCCACCAACGCCGCCGCCGGTGCCCCCGGCACGATGAGCCACTACGGCCTCGCCCGCAAGGACTGCCTCGGCACGGCTGCGAACCGCACGTCGAAGGTCTGGTACACCGTCGCGAACGGGGTGCTCTCCGACGTCTACGCCCCGACGGTCGACAACACCAACGTCGAGACGATGCAGCTGGTCGTCACCGACGGCTCGACCTTCACCGACCTGCAGACCCGCGACACGACCTATACCGTGCGCACCACCGACCGCTCGGGGATGGCCTGTGAGGTCACCAGCCGGGCGAAGAGCGGGCGCTACACCCTGGTCACCGACTACGTCACCGACCCGGTGCGCGACGCCGTGGTCATGAAGGTGCGTCTGGTCACCCGCGAGCCCGACCTGCAGGTCTACGTGCGGTACGACGCGACGGTGAACGGCAACGGCGGTGGCGGGGACGCCGCGACGCAGAACGGCGGGGCCGACGACGCGGTCGTCGACCAGGCCACCACCGCGCTGGTCAGCTCCGACACCGACACGAGCAGCCAGGCGGTCAACCGCGACTACGCCGTCCCGCTCTTCGGGGTCCTGCGCGCCGACAAGCCGTTCCTGGCCGCCACCAGCGGCTACGCCGGCACCGGCAGCGACGGCCTGACCCAGCTCGACGCCTCTCACCGGCTCACCTCCACACCCACCACGGCCCGCCACGGCAACGTCGTCCAGACGGCCAGGCTCCACCTGTCGGGCGCCGGCACGAGCACGCTCGCCCTCGGCTACGCCACGCGTCGCAACGCCGCGATCGCCGTCGCCGGCGCCAGCGCCAGCGCCCCGTACGGCGACACCCGTGCCGCCTACGTCAAGACCTGGACCGACTACGACGCCGGTCTCATCGCGCCGCCGTTCATCCTTCCCGGCCTGACTCCCGTCGCGTCCGAGCGGGCCCGCGCGGCCTACTGGCTGTCGGTCAACGTGCTCAAGGCCAGCGAGGACAAGACCTTCCCGGGCGCGGTGGCCGCGGGTCTCGGGAGCCCGTGGGGCCAGGCGGTCGAGGCCGGCACCCTCGTCGACGGCAAGCCGGTCTACTTCGGCTCCTACCGTGAGACCTTCGGGCGCGACCTCTACGAGGCCTTCACCGGGTTCCTCGCCGCGGGCGACGTCGCCACCGCACAGGACACCACGCGGTTCCTCTTCCTGCGACAGCAGCTGCCCGACGGCCGGATGCCGCGCAACAGCCTGCCCAACGGCAAGACCGCTCCCGACACCGGCGGCGACCAGCTCGACGAGACCAGCTACCCCATCCTCATGGCGCTGGTCTCGGGGCTCGACCACGACAAGGCGCTCTACCGCGACCACATCAAGAAGGCGGCTGACTTCGTCGTCAGCCACGGTCCGTCGTACGGCTCGGAGCGGTGGGAGGAGCAGAGCGGCTACTCCCCCTCGACCATCGCGGCCGAGATCGCCGGTCTCGTCGCCGCGGCCCGCATCGCCGACACCAACGGCGATGCTGCCTCGGCGCGCATCTACCGCGCCACGGCCGACCACTTCCAGCGCAGCATCAAGGGCTGGACGGTGACCACCACCGGCCCGTATGCCACCGGTCGGTACTTCATCCGCCTGTCCAAGACCGGAGACCCCGACGCAGGCACGACCTACAACCTCGGCAACGGCTCCGTCGACGCCGACCAGCGTGCCGTCATCGACCAGGGCTTCCTCGAGCTCACCCGGCTCGGCGCCCTGCCGGCCAACGACCCCGACGTGCGCCGTTCGCTGCAGGTCGTCGACCAGGTGCTGCGTCGTGACACCCCGAACGGCAGCGGCTTCTACCGCTACGGCACCGACGCCATCGGCTCCGAGGACGGCTACGGCGACTGCTTCACACCCGACCCGACCGACTGTACTGCCGACGGGCAGCCGTGGCCGACCACCGGCCACGGTTCGGGCCACCTGTGGCCCGTGCTCGCTGGTGAGCGGGCCGAGCAGCTGCTCGCCACGGGGAACGCCCCGGCGGCCAGCAGCCTCCTGCGGACCATGGACCGCCAGAGCTCCGGTGTTGGTCTCGTTCCCGAGCAGACCTGGGAGGACCCGGCCGTCGCGGCCTCGCCCTTCGGGACCGACCCGGGGCTCGCCTCCATCGGCTTCCAGCCCGGACAACCCGCAGGATCGGCCGCCCCGCTCACCTGGGCCCAGGCCCAGGAGGTGCGGCTCGTGCGCTCGCTCGCCGAGGGCCGCCTCGTCGACCAGCCCGCAGCGGTCGCCGGCCGGTATGCCGCGGGGTCGGTGACCGCGGTCCCGATCGCCGTCACGTCGCCCGCGACCGACACCCAGGTCGAGACCGCCTCGACCCCGGTGACCGGCACGGCGGCTCCGGGCTCCACGGTGACCGTGGCCGCCACCGCCACCGATGCGGGAGGCGCCTCGGTCACGCGGCAGACCCGAGCCGCTCGAGACGGGTCGTGGGGCCTCACCGTCCCGACGCCGACCGGTACGAGCGTGATCACCGCGGCGGCCACGCTGGGGTCCGGCACCGGCTACGCCCAGGTCACCGTCGTCTCCACGCTGGTCACCGGCACCGTCGTGCAGGACGTCACCGACCCCACGGGTGACGACAACGGCCCGGGCACCTACGCCTACCCGACGGCCGCCGACTTCCACCCGGGAGCCTTCGACCTCACCCGCTGGCGGGTCATCGACAGCGGCGACCAGGTCGTGCTCCAGGCCAGCCTGGCCGACCTGTCACCGACCTTCGGCTCGGCCCTCGGGGCCCAGCTGCTCGATGTCTACGTCCATACCCCGACCGGGTCACCCACCTCGACGTCGGCGGCCTACGCGGGTCGCAACTACGAGATCGCTGCGGGTGACGCGTGGAGCCAGCGCATCGAGGTGCAGGGCTTCGCCGACCCCGTGTGGGTCGACGCCTCCGACACCCCGGTGGGCCGACCGGGCGTGATCGCCAGCGGCCCGGCCAAGACCATCACCATCACGCTCGACAAGGCGTCGCTGGGGGGCACGCCCGGCCCGGGCTGGTCGTTCGCCGTCGTGCTCGCCGGGCAGGACGGCTTCAGCGGTGACAAGGCGCGCGGCTTCACCACCACCCCGGGCGGCTACTCCTTCGGGGTCTGCGCCGAGGGAGGAACGAGCCCGGTCTGCGCGGTCGACCCGAACACCGTGCCCAAGGCGGTCGACGTGCTCACCCCTGCCGGGGTGAGCCAGGGCGCCGAGCTCGACCCGACCCAGCCGCCGGTCACGGTGGCGGGAGTCCCCGTCGGCTGACGCCACCGAGGCGAAACGCTCACCCGAGGGGGCGCCGTGTGCGAGACACGCACACGACGCCCCTCACGCCCTTCCACACCCGGACGTGCGATCCTCAGGCATGCGATGCACGAAATGTGAGCTTTTTGTTCCGAAAGCGCGGTCACCTCGACCGGCGCTGCTCCTCGGACTGCTCATGCTCCTGACCCTCGCGGTGACGGCCTGCGCCCCGGCCCCGCTCTCGACCTCGGCGACCTCGGCAACCCCCGCGGCCACCGCCCCGACGTCGGCCACGTCGAGCCCGACGCCCACCGCCACGGTGACCACCCTGCCGGCCCCGAGCGGGCCGACCCCGAGCAC
>JALYVC010000329.1 GCA_030853445.1 Actinomycetota bacterium
GCCGATGGAGGCGAAGGTGGCCGCGACGAGCGCGTCGGCGAGCGCGACCCGGGCCCGGGACCGGTCGGCGACCGCCAGGCCCACGGCCGTGACCGCGTGAGCCGCGTCCACCCACACCCCCATGGCCAGGACCTCCGGGGTGGGCCGGAGCCCGGAGAGCCCGGCCTGCACGACCTGTCTCCCCCCGAGCACACGGGTCACGACGGCGGCCCTGCGGTCTGGCGGCGCGTCGCGCACCACCCGCAGCGCCACCGACGGGTCCGCGAGCAGCACCGCGCCCCAGGCGCCCCTGCCGATCTCCACCCACCGCATCACCGCGCTCCGTGCGTAGAGGCCGCCCGCGCCGTTCTCACCGCGGAAGCGGCGCGCACGTGGGCCAGATGGCTGAGGGCCTGTGGCAGGTTGCCGACCATCTCGTGCGTCTCGGGGTCGACCATCTCCGACAGGATCCCGAGCGGGGGCCAGAGCGCGTCGAGGCGCTCGAGCTGCTCCTGCGCCTCATCCAGCCGCCCGACGGCGACCAGTGCGTGGGCCCGCCAGTAGGCGCAGGCGAGGAAGGTCTGTTCCTCGTCCTCGACTCCGGAGTAGCGGTACATCAGCGCTCCTGTCCCGAGCTCGGTCGTCAGCGCGTCGATGGTGCTCGACATGCGGGGGCCACGGTCGAAGCCCAGGTGCGCGCCGAGGAGCACCGACGCGTCGAGGCGGTCGGTGCCGGCCCAGAAGGTGTAGGCCTGCTTGGTCGCTGACCAGCAGTGCTCCTCGACCCAGGCCCGCACGGCGTCGGCCTCGTGCCGCCACCGCGTCGCCGACCCGGCGAGGTGACCCGCCTCGGCCAACCGGGCCGCCGCGTCGAGCGCGCGCCAGCAGTTCATCTTCGAGGAGGTGTACGGCCGTGAGTCGGTCAGCTCCCACAGCCCCGCGTCGTCGTCTCGCCACGAGTCCGCGCACCGGTCGGCGAGGTCGGCGAGCAGTCGTGCCGAGCCGACGTCGAGCACGTGCCCGCCGAAAACCCAGTCGGCGACGGTGCCGAACAGGTCGCCGTAGACCCCCAGCTGTCGCTGGCCGGCCGCCCGGTTACCGATGCGCACCGGGCGGCTGTCGAGGTAGCCTGCGACGTCCGGATGGCGCTCCTCAGCGGGCAGCCCGCCGTCGAGGGTGTACATGACCCGCACGTCGGGACCGTTGTCGGCGATGGCCCGCAGGAGCCACGCCACGGCCGCATGCACCTCCTCGTGCAGCCCCAGGTCCGCGAGCGCGTCGATGGTGAGCGCCGCATCGCGCACCCAGCAGAAGCGGTAGTCCCAGTTCTTGGGGCCCCCGACCCGCTCCGGCAACGACGTCGTCGCAGCCGCTGCCACGGCGCCCGTGCGGGCCATGACGAGGACCTTGAGGGCCAGGGCGCTGCGCAGGATGCGCTCGCGTCCCGCGCCGGGCCAGGTCACCCCCGCCGACCACCGGCGCCAGGACTCGACCGTCGTGTCGAGACGACGGTCGACGGCCTCGACGTCGCACAGGAAGAGCGGGGCGGCGTCCGAGGCGACGAGGCCCACCACCTCCCGCTGCCCCGCGTCGACGGTGAAGCGCGCAGTGACCGCACGGTGGGTCGTCGCCAGGACCACCCCCGGGCTCGCCCTCACCCCGAGGGTGACCGGCCCCGCGTGCACGACCGGACCACGGGGGTCGTCCTCGACCCAGGGCTCCCACTGCCGCAGCCCGTCGCCGGGGCGCACCACCAGCTCGAGCTCGACCCGACCCTCGAGACCCTCCACGCGCCGGACCAGCTCGCTCCAGGGCAGGGCCCCCGCGGCACCGGAGTTGAGGGCGTCGGTCAGGCGAACCCGGCCGGTCGACGTCGTGAAGGTCGTCTCGAGCACGTTGGTGTGGGGCAGGTACCGGTGCTCGGCGCGCGCGTCGGGGCAGGTGGGCGCCAGGGTCATGGCCCCCCCTCGTGCGGGGTCGAGCACCGCGGCGAACGTCGGGGGCGAGTCCAGGTGCGAGACGCTCCACCAGTCGACCCGTCCGTCGAGACCGACCAGGGCTGCGCCCCGACCGTCGCCCAGCACGCCGTACGCCCCCAGGGGCAGGTTGCCGTCGTGGTCGCGCAGGCCGGCGAGCGCCACTCCGGACGACCCGGCGCTCACCAGGCCCTCCGTCCGCCGACGGACACCGCGGCGAGGTCCGTGGCGACGCGGTTGCCGAGCACCGTGCCGACGGTGGCGATGCCGACCCAGGTGTTGCGCGCGGGGTGCTCCGCGGCAGGACGGACCGCCCGGGCGGCCGCCTCCGGCTGGAGGATCGGCGGGACCGGTCGGCGGTGCCCCGACATCCTGTCGACCGAGAGCGCGAGGTACCGGCTGCCCGGGCCCTCGACGTCGCGGCGGGCACCGTCGAGCCCGGCCCGGCCCCGGGCCAGGACGGCGATGTCGTATGCCGCTCCGGCGAGCTCCCTCACCACGCCTCGGCCGACAGCACCGGAGCCGCCGGTGACGACGGCGACGGGACGGGGATCGAGCTTGACCACGGTGGCTCCTCAGGGACGGTGGGCGGTGGACGGGAACCCGGCGCGGGTCCTCACCAACATATATCGTGGCGCGACACATCTCTGCTACCCCGTGGTGCGTCGCTATACACCGGCCCGACGTCGATGACGGTCCGTCACCCCTCGCTGGTACGTTGGCCGCCCTGGCTCCTGAGGTCGAAGGACCCGAGCACGCACGGGGCAGGACGGGGTGGCACCGCGCCGCCAGGGCGACAGGGGTGACGGTGGCACGACAGGCTCGGGGGTGGCGGACGTGAGCGGTTTCGGCCCCCCTCCGGGCACGCCCCCTCAGACCTCGTCGTCGCGGCCTGCGTCCTACCTCCCTCCGGGGGGCCTGCGCGGACGCCACCCCGACGCCCGGCGCCCGCTGCTGACCAACGCCCACAAGCCGGGCATCATCCCCCTGCGGCCACTGTCGGTCAGCGACCTGCTCGACGGCGCCGCCAAGCACGTGCGGCGCAGTCCCGGCCCGATCCTCGGGACCACCCTCGTGACGGTCGCCCTCGCGGCCGTCCCGTCAGTGCTCGTCGCCGGCCTGGCCTCGAGCGGGTCGTGGTATTACGGGCTCGGGCTGGGCAGTGTCGTGACCGCGGGCGAGGCGACCGGCGTCCTGCTCTTTCTCGGGGTGTCGTATGCCGTGCTCCTGCTGTGCGGCGTCATGGCGGTGCCGGTCTCGCGAGCGGCGCTGGGCCAGCCCACCACCGCACGAGAGGTGTGGGTCGTCGTCCGGCCGCGCCTGTGGCGCCTGCTCCTGCTCGACGCGCTGCTGCTGGTCGTCGCGACGGTCCCCGGGGTCGGTGCGCTGTTCGCGCTCACCCTCGTGGCCGACGCCCCCGGCTCGGTCGTCGTGGTCGCCGGGGTCCTGGCCCTGGTGGTCATCCTGGGCTGGGTCGCGCTGGTCGTGTGGCGCACGGGGCTGGCCGGCCCCGTCGTCGTGCTGGAGCAGCGGGGGGTGCGGGCCGCCCTGCGCCGTAGCTGGGCCCTGTCACGCGGCAGCTTCTGGCGCATCGCCGGCTCCACCGCCCTCGTCGGCGCCATCGCGGGCCTCGTCTTCAGCGTGCTGGGGCTGGTGCTCGGCCTGCTCAGCGTCGCCGTCGTGGCCGTAGCGGGCTACGACAACGCCGCCTTCGACGGCGCCGTGCTCATCGGCGCCAACCTCACCACGCTCCTGGCCTCGGCCGTGGTCGCACCGTTCGTCGGCAGCGCGGTGGCCCTGCTCTACGTCGACGCCCGGATGCGCCGAGAGGGCTTCGACGTCGTCCTCCAGCGCACGGCCGCAGGCGTGCCGGGGTTGCGCCCGTGAGCCCGGTCGACCTCGCCGGCGTGGCGGCCAGGGTCACGACCGCGGTCCGCACCGTGAGCGTGCGAGCCGTGTGCGCCCTGCCCCTGCTCCTCGGACCCGCCGGGCTCGCCGGACTCCCCCAGCGGGGGTTCGACCTCGACCCCGATCCTGGCCAGGCTCGTCGCTGGGTCGAGCAGGAGCTGGCCAAGGACGACTACCGCGACCGACGCTCGCTGCTGCAGCAGCTGCTCGACTGGCTGCGCCGCCGGCTCGACGACCTGCAGAACCCCCCGGGTGGTGGCGGCCTCAGCTTTCCCCCGTTCGTCATCGCCGGTCTCGCCGTGCTGGTCGTCGCCGTGCTGGTCGTACTGGCCTCCCGGGTGCGGCGAGAGCGCCGCGTCGCCGGGGGGTCGGCGACGGTGCTGGGCGACTCCACGCTCACGGCGGCCCAGCTGCGGGCCCGAGCCGCCCAGGCCCTGCGCGAGGGCCGCCACGACGACGCCGTCCTCGACACCGTCAGGGCCGTCGCCCGCGAGGCCGACGCCCGCACCCTGCTCACCGACGCCCCCGCACTGACGGCCCACGAGATCGGTCGTCAGCTCTCCACCGTCTTCCCCGAACACGCGGCCGCCGTGACCCGCGCCACCGACCGCTTCGACGCCGTCGCCTACGGCCACCTCAGCGCCA
>JALYVC010000337.1 GCA_030853445.1 Actinomycetota bacterium
GTCGGTGAGGACGCCGAGGAGATCGAGGCTGCCCAGGTGCGGTCGCGCGAGGACGCGGCCCGGGCGGCGGAGGTCGCCCAGCCGGAGTCGGAGGTGGTGGTGGCCGAGGCGGACGACCGCGACGAGCCGCCCGCAGCAGACGAGGAGCCGCCTCAGGGCTCGCCCGCACCGGACCGGTCCGGGTTCGAGGACACGACGGTGATCCCCCCGGTGGAGCTCGAGCGCCTGCGCGGTGTCCGGGTCGACGACGACGACGAGCAGGCAGAGGCGACGTCCGGCCCGGGCGATCCCCCGGTCGAGGAGCCGGCCAGCGAGTCGTCGCAGGAGCCGACCGACGACCCGGAGCGCCCGGACCCGTCGCGGTAGCGCCGTCGCTCAGGACCACGTCGCCCGGTTGACGAAGGGGTGGCGGCCGGCCCGAGCCGCGACCGTCTCGAGCTGTGCCTGCAGATTGGAGCGTGCGCGGTCGGGGCATGTGCGAGCCATGCTGAGTGCGGTGCTGTGGGGATCGTTGGCGGCTGTCTGCCTGACGGTGGGGGCGCTCCTGGCCCTCGTGCGCGACTGGCGCTCCGGTGTGATCGGGGCCGTCCTGGCGTTCGGCGTCTCCAACCTCCCCGAGGCCATCGGGTGCCAGCGACATGCTGCGGGCCGGGAGGTCTCGGACGCGCGTGCTGGTGCTCTGGCTGGCGGTGACAGCGCTGTGCGCCGGCGCCGCCGTCGCCGGGTACCAGGTCGCCGAGCTGGTGGGTGGTGACGTAAGGGCGCGGTCGACGGGTTCGCGGCAGGAGCGCTGTTGGTCATGCTGACCGAGTCGATGATCCCGGAGGCCAAGGAGAAGCTCAGCGACAGCGCCGGGCTGGTCACCGTCCTCGGCTTCGCGGTGGCCGCGGGACTCTCCAACCTGACCTGAGCGTCTCGCCCACCGGACGGGAGGGACCACTCTCAGGGGAGCTCCCTCTCCAACGTACTGCCGGCGGCGGCATCCGAGGCGCCCACCGTCGGGGCAACGTCGACGGCACTGTCCTGCAGATCCGGGGTGGCCTGCTGCTCGACCCGCGGAGGCCTCGCCAGGCTGAGGATGACCGAGCCCGCCAGTACCACCACGATGACCGCGAGGCTGGCCAGAGAGGGGATCTGCGGGATGGACGTGGAGAAGCTCTCGTGGCTGGCCTGCAGGATCAGCTTGACGCCGATGAAGGCCAGGATGAGGGCGAGGCCCTTGCCGAGGTAGTGGAACCTGTCCAGCAGCCCGGCCAGCAGGAAGTAGAGGGCCCGCAGACCCAGGATGGCGAACGCGTTGGACGTGTAGACGATGAACGAGTCGCTGCTGACCGCCAGCACGGCGGGCACGCTGTCGACGGCGAAGACCAGGTCGGCGGCCTCGATGGCGACGACGACGGCGAGCAACGGTGTGCCGTAACGTTTACCGGCCTCCTTGATGAAGAACTTCGTTCCGTGGTATTCGTCCTTCATCGGGATGACCCTGCGCATCGCCCTCAGCGCGAAGGAGGTGGAGGGGTCGTAGTCGTCGTCCTCACCCTTGGTGAGCTTCCAGGCGCTGTAGAGCAGGACCGCGGCGAACAGGAACAGCACCGGGGAGAAGCGCTCGACGATCTGGACGCCGAGGGCCAGGAAGATCGCGCGGAAGACGAGGGCGCCGATGACACCGAGGAACAGCACGCGGTGCTGGTACTTCGCGGGCACCTTGAAGTAGGCGAAGATCAGCGCGAAGACGAACAGGTTGTCCACCGACAGGCTCTTCTCGAGCAGCCACGCGGTGAAGTACTGGACGCCGGCGCTCTCGGTCGTCGCGGGCACCATGGCCCCGGTGGCGTCGGTGACCATCGCCGGCTCGACGACCATCCAGACCACGGCGCCGAAGACGACGGCCAGTCCCACCCAGCCGATGCTCCAGCGGGTGGCCTCCCCGAAGCCGATGACGTGGTCGTCGCGGTGGGCCACCAGGTCGACGACCAGGGCCACCGCCACGGTGACGGCGAAGCCGATCCACAACCAGCTGGGTACGTCGTACACGGGCTTCTCCTTCAGATCAGGGTCGGCGCGGCAGTGGTGCGCCTCTGCCAAGCGTCACTGATGCAGCCGCTCAGCGACGGGTCGACCACCGGACGAGTGCAGCGACCAATATTGCCGACGGTCGGCAACGCAAGGTCACTCCCGCTCGAGCGGTACCTCTGGCCAGCGCAGCAGACGCGCGGCGAGTACGGCGGCCTGCAGGGTGAAGCGGTGCGCGGGGTCGGTGGGGTTGGTGCCCAGCAGCTCGCGCACCCGCTGCAGCCGGTAGGTCACCGCCCGCACGGACAGGTGCAGCCGCGCCGCCGTGGCGGTGGAGACCCCGCCGGTGGCGTAGTAGGCCTCGAGGGTCTCCAGCAACGGTCCCGCGCCACCGCGAGCCGTCGCCAAGGGGCCCAGCACGGTGCTGACGAGCTCGTCCACGGCTGCCCGGTCGCGCAGGAGCACCTGGTAGACCACGAGCTCCGAGGCGTCGACGACCGGCGTGTCCAGACCGAGTCGCTCGGCGAGGACGAGAGCGCTGCAGGCCCGCTCGTAGGACACCCGCACCGACATGGCGCCGGCCAGCGTGCGCCCCACCGCCGCCTGCCAGCCCCGCCCCGGCTCCTCGCCGGGCAGGGCCTGGGCCAGGACCTTGGTCAGCCGCTGACCCACCAGCGTCACACTTGCGTTGTCGGGGGCGGCGAAGATGCAGACCAGCAGCCCGTTCTTCACTGCCACCAGCGGGTTCGCGTCCCCGTGACGACCGGCCAGCGCTCGCTCCAGCCGCCGGGGAACCGATGTGGTGGACAGGTCGTCGAAGGTCTGCTCGTGCCGCGCCACGAGCACGGCGTGCGGGCTGGTGAGGTCCAGGCCCAGGTCGGCCGCCCGCCCGGCTACGGCAACCGCGTCCGGTCCGCCGGCAAGCAGGCTGTCGAAGACCTCGCGGCGGGTCGACTCCTGCTGGCGGGAGAGGTCGTTTCGGGCGAGTTGGAAACCCTCGGCGAGCGCGGCCACGGCGTCATCGGCCGCCCGCAGCACCGCCAGGCCCGCGGCCCGCACCCGTGCAGCGTCCCCGTCGACCACCACGTCCAGCCGCTCCCACAGCCGCCAGCACGCGGAGAGGTAGAGGTCGATGAGCGCGCGCAGCGGCACCCCAGCCCGGGCCGCGACCGAGCCGCGCTCTGCGCACGCCCGCAGCTCGGTGGGGCGAAGCCGCCGTCCCGAGGACGCCGCCTCGACGACGATGGTGAGAAACGTGCCGAGCAGGGCCGGGTCGACACCACCGGCGTCGTCGGCGGCGCCATCGGCGACGGCGCGCACCGTGTCGGGATCCACCTGTCCTCCTGCCGAACCCGGGCAGTGTCCCGGGTTGCCTCCAGTGTTTCACCGGCGCGACCCCTGGCGGTAGCGTTGGTGCTGCCCGGCTCGTGGAGTGGCGGGACGACCGGGTGCAGCGGGCGCTCCTTGCGGTGTGGTCAGCGCCGCGGCCGAACCGCCAGGTAGACGGTGTTGGCCGACTCCCCACCCGTCAGGGGGTTGGGGAACGGCACCACGTGGGCGTCGGCGTGCTCGAAGACCTCGGCCATCCGCCGTACCACGTCGGGCTCTGGAGCCTCGTCGGACCACAACGAGAACGCCCCGCCGTCGGTGAGCATCGCGGCGACCCGCTCGAAGCCCTCGACCGTGTAGAGGTCACCGTGGTCCTCGCGGAGCAGCCAGTCGGGAGCATGGTCGATGTCCAGCAGTACCGCGTCGTAGGTCCGGTCGGCGCGGCCCGCGCGAACGAGGTCGAAGAAGTCGTCGTGCACCAGGCGCGCGCGCGGGTCCGCCGCCAGCCCCCGCGTGTCGGGCAGCAGGTCGCGCTCGTGCCACGAGATGACCATCGGCAGGGCCTCGACCACGGTCAGCTCGGCGACTCGCTCGTCCTCGAGAGCGGACGCCGCGGTGTAGCCGAGTCCGAGCCCGCCGACCAGGACCGTCAACGACGTACCGGTCACGGCCGCGAGACCGATGCGGGCCAGCTCGCGCTCGCCGGTGGTGAACTGGCTGGACATGAGGAAGTCGTCGCCGAGCTTGACCTCGTAGACGTCCCGCTCCGTGACTCGGTCGAAGCGTCGACGAAGGCTGATGACACCCCACGGGGTGTCGCCCCAGTCGATCTCCTGGATCCTCATCCACCGACCCTAGTGACGTTCGTGGACGGCCGTGCCCTTGCTCGTACCCCTGACTGCGTAGCGATCCGTGGGGGGCGAATGCTGCCCAGCCTCGTCGCCGTCGTCGGTGAGCGCGAGGGGGGTGCGCTGCGGTCACGTCGCCGAGTAGAGGACCCGGAAGCGTTCGAGGACGACCGGCATGTCCGGCAGGAAGCCACCAGCGGCGTGCTCGGTGAAGAAGCCCTCGTGGGCCACCCGCCAGTGCTCGAGGCTGCGGTCACCCTCCCCCTCGTCCCGGGCGTGGTCGGCGTCCACCTGGTCGAACGGGACCACCCGAGCGTCGGTCGTCACGACGAGGGCGCGCGGGTGGCCGGCCCCGTCGAGGACGATGCCGAGCATCCCGGGCGCGGGCAGCTCGTCACCCTCGCCTGCGTAGTCGGCGCGCGAGCTCGCGGTCGCCGTCTTGGTCCCGGCCAAGACCAGGCCGAGCAGGGCCTCGGACTGCTCGGGGGTCGCGCCGAAGGCCCACGCGGGGGGCCGAAGCCTTCTCATCGGGTTCTCACCCGTGTAGGCCGGAACTCCCGTGAGATCTGCGTGTTCCCGGGCGATCTCCCAGAAGGCATCCAGCTCGTTGTCGTCAGCAGTGACCATGGCTCACCCTGCCACGCCGAACGTGCTGGCCCGTGCCCAGCCGCTACGCAGGCGACGAGCGCAAGCGTCCAAGACCCGATGACCCAAGGTTCCATCGGGCCGGGTGACGGGCCTGCTCCAGGTCGGACTGGTGAGGGCGGCGAGCCAGTCCCGACCCAGCCGCGCGTCGACCGGTTCCCCGCCGCACCGCAACGCGTCGATGTAGGCACGGTCAACGGTTGCGTCGTCGCTTGCCGAGGATCCAGGTCACAGCATGACGGGTGTTGCTCGGTCGGCCTCGGCCTCGCGAAGCCGTGCGAGCAGGGCGTCAGGGCCACTGGTTCGCAGTAGGTGCAGGGTCCCCGACCAGCCCGCGAGCCTGGAGGGCTCGACGACCCGACTGACTGCGTTACTCAAGGGGGTTGCGCTGCACAATGTCGCAAGCGGGATGCTGCCAGTGACGGCCTAAGGCCGTCTTGCGGGCCCGTCAAGCCGCTGTCACTCGGCCTGCGCCTGGGGCGTCGGCACTGCCCGCAGCAGCGCGACCAGATCCTTCTCCCGCGGCAGCCGCGGCCGCACTGTCTCCCCCGTCCCTGCGTAGTAGAACGCGGCGTCCACCCGCCGGGCGGGTAGCCCCCGTAGCCGGGCATAGGCCAAGGCGTAGGCCCCGAGCTGCAGCGCCCGGTGCTTCGCCTCCCCACCAGAGGGCTCGGACCCGGTCTTCCAGTCGACGATGGTGTAGCCCCCGTCGTCGCGCGGGAAGACCGCGTCGATGCGGCCGCGGATGGCGATGCCGTCGACCACCGTCTCCACGGACGTCTCGATCGCCTCGGGCACCCGCTCGGCCCACTCGCCGGCCAGGAACCGCGCCTTCATGCTCGGCAGCTCAGCGTCGTCACCCGCGCCCTCGTCGGCGCTGCCAGGCAGGTCGAGCACGTCGACCATCGCCGCCGACGCATAGTGCTCCTCGACCCAGGCGTGGAAGGCCGTCCCGCGCCGAGCCGCGTGGGCCGGCTCCGAGGGCATCGGGCGACGCAGCTGTGACGCGTAGCGGCCAGGGTCCGTCGCCAGCGCGACGACGGCCGAGGCCGACAGGTGCCTCGGCAGGTCGACGACCGCCTCCCCGGGTCGGCGACGGCCCTCCCGCTCGCGCAGCAGCAGGGTCATCTCGTGAACCGTGTCGCTGTCGACCACGCCCACCGCCATCTGACCCCAAGTGTTTTCCGCCTGGTCCTCGACCGGAGCGACCAGCGACTCCAGGGCCTGCAACGTCAGCCCCACCCTGGCCACGGCATCGGCCAGCTCGGCCCGTCGCGTCGCGAGCGGGTCGTGCGGCCACTCGTGCTGCGGGGGCTCGGCGGTGCGCGGGTTCACCGGCTTCTCGCCGTCGGTCGGCGGCATGTCGGCCCAGGCCACCCGGCGCACCGGCAGCCCCGCTGCCGGGTCGAGCAGCTCGAGCAGGAAGGTCGACGTCACCCGCGGGCTCTGCCCGTCCGACCAGACCGGAGCCGTGAGCAGCATCGAGGCCCGGGCGCGGGTCAAGGCGACGTACGCCAACCGCCGCTCCTCGGCCAGCGCGTGCCGTCCGCCCTCGACCTGGAACTGGGAGAAGGCCTCCTGCAGGTCCTTCCAGTCCGCGTCGGCCGCCCACGTGAGGCTCGGCAGGCCGTCGCGGTCGCCGCGCAGAGGGTAGGGCACGCCATCGGCCCCCACCAGCCAACCCTTGTCCTTGTGCTCCCCCACCACCCACTCGCGGTCGACGACGCGGCTCGTCGCGCCGTTCTCCCGGGCCGGGAAGGACCCCTCGACCAGCCCGGGCACCGCCACGTGGTCCCACTCCAGCCCCTTCGCCGCGTGCACCGTCAGCACCTGCACCGCGTCGACGTTGGACTCCACGGTCGGCGTGTCCAGGCCGCGTTCTTGCTCGACGGCCGCGTCGATCCACGCCAGGAAGCCGAGGAGGGTCGGCCGGTCGGCCTGCATGCTGAACTGCGCCGCCACGTCGGCGAAGGCATCCAGGTGGGCGCGAGCCGTCGTCGGCGTGTGCTCCGGGCGGGCCAGCACCTCGATGTCGAGGCCGATGGAGCGCTCTGCCTCCCCCACGAGATCGGCCAGCGGCAACGCCGTCAGCGCCCGCAGCCCCCGCAGCACGAGCCCCAGCTCGCGCAGCCGGCTGAGGCCCGCCGGTGAGATCTGCTGAGCGTCGGGGCCGCGCCACTCCTGGGGCGGCAGGTCGTCGAGGGCCTCGACGATGCTCGCCCGCTCGGAGCTCTCGGGCGCCTGGTCGCGCACGACGTCGGCCGGCGGGAGCACGGCCATGCCCGACTCGTCGGCGTCGCGGCTGTCGGACGCCTCCTCGCGGGGGTCGTCGTACTGCACCGCCGGCTCCACCGGCTCGAGACCAGGCAGAGGGACGACGTGCAGCCCGCGCGGCTCGCGCTGCTGGGCGCGGGCCCACGTGGCGAGGCCATCGAGATCGGCCGCGCCGAGACGGCACAGCGGCCCCGTGAGCAGGCGCATCAGCCGGTCTCCGCGCGACGGGTCCTGCACCACCCAGAGCAGGCTGACCAGGTCGCTGACCTCGGGAGTCAGCAGCAACCCGCCGAGCCCCACGACCTCGACCGGCAGGTCGTGACGGCGCAGCGCCTCGACCACGAGTGGGAACTGGGACCGTTTGCGGCACAGCACTGCTGCCGTCTCGCGGGTGCGGGTGCCACTGGGCTTGCGCCACTTTGCCGCGATCCAGGCGGCCAGGTGCTCGGCCTCGTCGTCGACCCGGTCGAAGCGCCCGACCTCGATGTCTCCGGGTCCGGCCCCGGGACGAGGGCGCAGCGCAGCGACCCGCACCCGCGACTCCTCACGCAGCGGCCCGGAGACGACGTTCGCGGCCTCGAGCACGGCGATGTCGTTGCGCCAGCTCGTCGACAGCTGCGCCTCGCGGGCCAGCCCGTTCGGCGCCTCACCGTCGCGGAACTGGTGTCGGAAGTCGGCCAGCGTCGTCGCGCTCGCCCCGCGCCATCCGTAGATCGACTGGTTCGGGTCGCCGACGGCGGTGACGCCGATGCCCGAGCCGGGGGCGGCATACAGTTGGCTGAGGAGCACCATCTGCGCGCGCGAGGTGTCCTGGAACTCGTCGAGCAGCACCGCCCGGAAGCGCTGGCGCTCGAGGCTGCCCACCGACGGCACGTCGCGGGCCAGTCGTGCTGCCAGGGCCATCTGGTCGGAGAAGTCGAGGGCGTCGCGCGAGCGCTTGAGGTCGAGGTAGGCGCGCACCATCGGCAGGATCGCCCGCCGATTGCTCAAAGCCTGCAGCTGCTCGCGCAGGGGGTGCTTGCTCAGCCGGTTCTCCCCCTTGGGGACGGCCAGCCACCGCTCCTCGACCTCGTCGATGAGGGCGATGACGTCTTCGGGCTCGAGCAGGTGCTCGGCCATCTCGCCCGCGAGCGAGGTGACGGCCGAGATGATCGACGACTCCGCGGAGGTCACCTGGTCGACCGGTCCGTCGTACCGCGAGACCGCCTCGGCGGCGTACTGCCACGCCGCCGCCTCCGACAGCAGGCGCGACTCCGGCTCGTAGCCCAGCCGCAGCGCGTGCTCACGCACCAGCCGACCGGCATAAGAGTGGTAGGTGGAGACGACCGGTATGCCGCCGAGCGCCTCCGCTCCGTCGTCGTCGAGGGCGCGGGGGGTCCACAGCCCGCTCGACTCCAGGCGGGCGAGCCGGCGGCCGATCCGTTCGGCCAGCTCGGACGCGGCCTTACGGGTGAAGGTGAGGCCGAGCACCTGGTCGGGCTCGACGTGCCCGTTGGCGACGAGCCACACCACTCGCGAGGCCATCGTCTCGGTCTTGCCCGAGCCGGCGCCTGCGACGACGAGCAGCGGACGGTCGGCCGGGGCCTCGATGACCTCGCGCTGCTCGTCGGTCGGCGGGGGGTTGCCAACGGCGTCGGCGATATCGTGGGCGCTGAGCAGCCTTGTCGGTGGTGCCTGTTCGGCGATGCTCACGAGACGATGTCTCCCTCGGGCTGGACCGGGCACGAGCTGCGCACGGGACAGAACTTACAGTGCTCGCCCGCGACGGCCTGCACGGTGGCGCCGGCCATGCCGTCGGCGACCTGGGTGACGACGTCCTGCGCCCAGCCGGGGTCGTCCTGCTCGGCGAGGGGGCGCTGGGTCAGGGGTGCGTTGTCGCGGGGGGCGTTCTTGTGCAGCCTCAGGATCGCGGCCCCCGCCGAGTCGGACCCGGCCTCGAAGGCCCCGTGCTCGACCGCCACCTGGTAGACCGCGAGCTGGAGGTGCTGGTCCATCGCCGCCCTGGTCGGGGTGCTCGATCCGGTCTTGTAGTCGAGCACCCGCAGGCCCCCCTGGTCGTCGCGCTCGAGCCGGTCGACCCGGCCCGTGACAACGGCACGCCCGATCTCGGCCTTCATCGCGACCTCGGAGCCGACCAGCTCCCAGCCCTCGCGCGGCGCCCGCTCGTAGTAGTCGACCAGCCGCGTGACCATCCCGTGGGCCTCCTCGCGCAGTCGGTCGGTCGACCACCCCGGCGGCAACCCGAGGCGACCCCAGCGCCGGTCGATCTCGGCGACGAGGGTGGGCGCGTCGACGTCGTCACCGAGCTCGTGGGCGATGTCGTGCACGAGGGTGCCGAGGTTGGCCCGGCCCACGCTCGGGCTGTCACCGCCGGCGGTCGTCAGGAGCCAACGCAGGCCACACGTGGCGAAGGTCTCGACCTTCGACGGCGAGACCCGCACCTGCTGGCCGGCCTCGCGCAGCGGACGATCGTCGCTGAGCGGGCGCAGCGCCCACCAGCGACCGGGATCGGCACCGGGCACGCCCTCCACTGCGAGTTGGCGCAGTGCCGTTGCGGCAGAACGGGCCTGCGCCAGCGTGCCGGTCACGAGGTCGCGACGCAGCCGGGCCACCAGCGCGGGCAGGGTGAGCGGTGGGGCGACGTCGACGGGCTGCCGAACGCGCTCCATACGGCTACCGGGGTCGTCGCGCGGACCGGGCGGCTGGTCGGGCCAGCCTGCGGGTGGGTCGACGAGGTCGAGGTAGACCGAGGGCTGCTCCTCCTCGCTGCGCACCGCCGTGACGAGCAGCCGCTCGCTGGCCCGCGAGATCGCAACGTGGAAGAGACGGGTCTCGTCGTAGCGCACCGCCGCCTGGGCCGCACGGGTCGTCGTGCCGCGGCCCGTGACGACGGCCACGAGGTCTTCGGAGCCGAGCAGGGAGCCGCGCAGTCGCAGGTCGGGCCACACACCCTCCTGCACCCCCGCGACGACGACGAAGCGCCACTGCAGCCCGGCCGCGAGCGCAGGCGTCAGCACCGAGACGGCCTGCTCCTGCGGGGCGCGGGGCACGAGCGTGTCGC
>JALYVC010000343.1 GCA_030853445.1 Actinomycetota bacterium
GGCCAGTGCCGCGCCCAGGTCGGCCGGGTCGACCTCGCGCAGGGTCTCGACGCCCAGGGTGGCGGCCGCGGCCTCGCAGGTGGCGCGGCGGTCGGCGTACTGTCCGTCGACGAGTGCGTGCTCGGCCCGGGTGTCGACCACCAGCAGCACCAGGCGGTTCGCGGCGAGGTCGAAGGGCACCTGGGTCACCTGACCGGAGCGGCAGTCGAGCAGGGTGGCGTGCTCCGGCTGTGCGCGCAGTGAGGCCGCCTGGTCCATGCCGCCGGTCGGTGCGCCGGCGATGTCGTTCTCGGCCCGCTGGCACCACGACGCGAGAGTGGCTCGGCCGGCGTCGTCGGCGAGCAGGTCGAGCCCGAGCAGGTCGCTCGCCGCCGCGGCGACACAGCACTCGAGGGCGGCCGAGCTCGACAGCCCGGCTCCCACCGGCACGTCGCTGGTCAGGTGCACGTCGGCTCCGGGGAAGGGGTGGCCGGCCTCGCCGAAGGCCCAGACGACCCCGGCGACGTAGGAGGCCCAGCCTCCCGGGTGCTCGGGCGAGATGTCGGTGACCCGCACCTCGACCGTCTGCAGCGGGTGGCCCGGCACGTCGCTGCTCAGGCGCAGCAGGCCGTCCTCGCGCAGGCGGACCGCGGCCCGGGTGCGCTGCGGCAGGGCGATCGGCAGGGCGAGCCCGCCGTTGTAGTCGGTGTGCTCGCCGATGAGGTTGACGCGGCCGGGGGCGCTCCATACACCGGAGGGCTCGGAGCCGACCACCGATCGGAAACGCGCGGCGGTGGTCGAGGTGTCAGACACGGCACCTACGCTACCGACCTCGAGCGCCCCGCCGGGCCGAGTGGTCTTCCTCGTGGCGCGTCGTCCGGGCTGTGGTGTCCGACCGGACCCGTGTTGTCCCGCTCTGGCCACCTGACACAATGACGGCCATGTCTGCAGCCCGGGTCGCCGTCGACTCAGACCCCGACTCCGACCCCCAGGTGATGGGTGTCTCCATACCGGTGCCGGCCCCCTGGGGAGAGCACCTGCAGGCCAAGCGTGCGTCGTACGGCGACCCGCTGGCGAACCTCGTGCCCACCCACGTCACCCTCCTCGGGCCGACCGCCGTGTCGGCGCGTGACGTCGACGACCTCGTCGCCCACCTCCTCACCGTCGCCGCGACCACGACGCCCTTCTCGATGGTGCTGCGCGGCACGGGCACCTTCCGGCCGGTCTCCGACGTCGTCTTCGTGCAGGTGGCCCGGGGCATCGCCGGGTGCGAGCAGCTGCAGCGGGCGATCGCCACGCCGAGATGGGTCGGTGAGCCCACCTATCCTTACCACCCGCACGTGACCGTGGCCCACGACGTCGACGAGCAGGCGCTCGACCGGGCCTTCGACGACCTCGGTGACTGGTCGGCGGCCTTCGAGGTGACCAGCTTTCACCTCTACGCGCGCGCCGCCGACGGCACGTGGACCTCGCGGCGCGAGTTCGGTCTCTCCGAGGTCTCTGTGCAGGAAGTGGGTACCCCCCGATGAGCCGTCTCCTCGCGCCGGTCATGAAGGTCTGGAAGCGGGTCCAGGCGACCGAGGCCTGGCACGCCTGGTCGCGCTTCGGTCAGGCCCGGGGCAACCTGCTCGCGGCCGGCATCGCCTTCTACGGCTTCTTCTCCGTCTTCCCCGCGGTGGCGCTCGCGGCCGCGGTCTTCGGGCTCGTGCTGCGCGGCCGGCCCGACCTCGTCGACAGCATCACCACGGCCGCCAGCTCGTCGCTGCCGGGCGTGATCAAGACCAGCTCGACCCCCAACGGCCTGATCTCGCTGTCGGCGCCCTCGGTGTCGGTGGTGACTGTCAGCGGTCTCGTCGGTCTCGTCGGCCTCGTCCTCGCCGGCACCGGCTGGGTGGGGGCGCTGCGCGACGGCATCCGCACCGTCTTCGGCATGTCGGGTGCACCCGGCAACGTCGTGACGGTCAAGCTGCGCGATCTCGGCGTCTTCGCGTCGCTGGGTCTTGCGGTCGTGGTCTCGGCGGTGCTCACCAGCGTCAGCGGTGCTCTGGGCGGGCTCTTCGAGTCGGTGCTGGGGTCGGCCCTGAGCGCGCTCGTGGTGGGCGCGGTCGGCATCCTCGTCGGGCTCGCCGTCGACTTCGGGATCATGCTCGTGCTGCTGCGCGTGCTGTCCGGGGTGCCGCTGTCCTACCGCGACCTGCGTCAGGGTGCGCTCGTCGGGGCCGTCGGCCAGGGCATCGTCAAGATCTTCGCCGTCGCGCTGATCGCCAACGCCACCAAGAACCCCCTCCTGGGCTCGGTCACCCTCGTCATCGGCCTGCTCTTCTGGCTCAACCTCATCGCCAAGCTCATCCTCGTCGGCGCGGCGTGGGCCGCCAACGACGCCGAGGGCGAGCTCGCCCGGCTGGAGGCCGAGAGCGGTGAGACGGTCAGCGACGAGGAGGCGCGCGAGCATGCCGTGCGCGCGGGTCGCGACGCCGCTCCCGGCACGCTCGCACCGGCCTCCGCCCCCCGTGGCGTCC
>JALYVC010000373.1 GCA_030853445.1 Actinomycetota bacterium
CGCCAGTCGCGACCGCGAGCTTCGTGCTGCTCGCCGTGTGGCCGGCCGCGGCAGCCATGCCGAGCCGACGGGTCGGGTGGGTCGCGGCAGGCGTCCTGTCGGCCCTGCTCGTCTGGTTCGGTCTCGAGCTCGGAGGGCCACGCATCGGCCTCTCGGAGCGCGTCGTGGCTGGCGCCCAGTCGCTGTGGCCGCTGGCCGTCGTGGGCATCACGGCGGCCCGGGCCCGCCGGGTGCGTCCGTGAGCAGCGTGTCGTCCCAAGGCTTCTCGCTGAGCGAGGTCGTCGATGCGATCGAGCGGCTCTACCCCCCCTCGACTGCCGAGTCGTGGGACCGGGTCGGGCTGGTGACGGGCGACCTCGACCAGCGCGTACGACGGGTCCACCTCGCCGTCGACCCGACCCTCGCCGTCGTGCGTGAGGCGGTCGACGCCGGCGCCGACCTGCTGCTGACCCACCACCCGCTGCTACTGCGCGGCATCCACTCGGTCGCGACCGCCACGGCGAAGGGCGAGACGGTGACCCGTGCCGTGCTCGGTGACCTGGCCATCTACTGCGCCCACACCAGCGCCGACCTCGCGACACCGGGGGTGTGTGACGCGCTCGCCTCCGCGTGCGGCATCGCGTCCCCGGCCCCGCTCACCCCGCTGACACCGGAGCGACCGCTCGCGCTCGGCCGGGTCGGCGACCTGGCGGGGCCGATGACCCTGCGGGCCTTCGTCGAGCGTCTCGCGGGCGCGCTGCCCGCCACCGCCGGTGGCCTGCGGGTCAGCGGTGACCCCGAGGCGACCGTACGACGTGTCGCCGTCGTCGGTGGCTCGGGCGACGACCGCTTCGAGCAGGTGCGAGCCTCGGGCGCCGACGTCTTCGTCACCGCCGACCTGCGTCACCACCCGGTGCTCGAGGAGCGCGAGCAGACCCGGGGGGGCCGACCGTTCCTGGTCGATGCCGGCCACTGGGCCACCGAGTGGGTCTGGCTGGCCGTCGCCGAGCGCGGGCTGCGGGCGGCACTAGGGATCGAGGCCGCAGACGACGCTGAGTCGTCTAGGTTGGAGACTCACGTCTCCACCTTGCGTACCGAGCCCTGGACCTTCGTCGTCGCCGCGAACGCCGCGTCGGCGCCGAGTGCCCTCGGGCCGGTGTCGACACCGACACCGTGAACTTTGCGAACACCTGAGAGGTACCCCCTGAAAGCTGATCCCGCCCAGCAGCAACGCCTGCTCGACCTGCAGGCCGTCGACACCCGCCTCGACCAGATCGTGCACGCCAAGGCGACCCTTCCCCAGCTGAAGGACATCGCCATGCTGGCGGAGAAGGCGCGGGCCCTCGACACCGACCTCGCCAACGCCCGCGTCGCTGTCAGCGACGTGCAGCGCGACGTCGACAAGGCCGAGGCCGACGTGCAGCTCGTGCGCGACCGGGCCACTCGCAACCAGGCGCGCCTCGACTCCGGCACCGGCTCGGCCAAGGACCTGCAGGCCCTGCAGCACGAGCTCGAGTCGCTGGCCCGGCGCCAGACCGAGCTCGAGGACGCGGAGATCGACATCATGGAGAAGGCCGAGGAGCTGGGGGCGCGAGCATCCGCGCTCGGTGCCTCGCGGGCCGACCTCGCCGTCACCCTGGGCGAGCTCGAGGCCGCCCGCGACAGCGGGCTCGCGACGCTCGAAACCGAGCGCGAGCAGGTGGCGGGCCAGCGGGACTCCATCCGGCCCGGGGTCGACGACGCCCTGCTCGCCCTCTACGAGAAGGTGCGCGCCAACGGCGGCGGGGTGGGTGCAGCCGAGCTGCGCCAGCGCCGCTGCGGCGGCTGCCGGCTCGAGCTGAACGGCGGCGACCTGCAGCGCATCACCGCGGCAGCGCCAGACGAGGTGGTGCGCTGCGAGGAGTGCGGGCGCATCCTCGTGCGCACCCCGGAGAGCGGCCTGCCTGCGTGAGAGACCTCCCCGTCTGACGGACCCTTCTCGTGGCGCCGCCGGTGGCGGCGCTAGGGTCGAGAGCATGAGCTATGCCGGTGACGTCACCCCGCAGGACGCCTACTCCGCGCTCCGGTCCGACGAGCGCGCCGTGCTGGTCGACGTCCGCACGCGGGCCGAGTGGCAGTTCGTCGGCGTGCCCGACCTCGCGGGTCTCGGGCGGCCGGTCGTCACGATCGAGTGGACGACCTACCCCGACGGCACGCGCAACGACGGCTTCGTCGAGCAGCTCCAGGCCGCGGGGGTGCAGGAGGGGACGCCCGTCTACTTCCTCTGCCGCAGCGGGGTGCGCTCGGTGGCGGCCGCCGAGGAGGCCACCGCCCGGGGGCTGGGACCGGCCTACAACGTGCTCGACGGCTTCGAGGGCCCGCACGACGACCAGGGGCATCGCGCGGTCGCGGGCTGGAAGGTCGCCGGGCTGCCGTGGAAGCAGGGCTGACGCGATGACTGGTGCCGTCACCGACGCCGGTTCGGCCGACGGCGCAACCCGCCGGCTGCGACCCGACACCCTCGCCGTGCGTGGTGGGCTCACCCGTAGTGGCTTCGACGAGACCTCGGAGGCCCTCTACCTCACGAGTGGCTTCGTCTACGCCACCGCCGAGGAAGCCGAGTCGGCCTTCAAGGAAGACATCGACCGCTTCGTCTACAGCCGCTACGGCAACCCGACCGTCTCGATGTTCGAGGAGCGGCTGCGGCTGCTCGAGGGGGCGGAGGCCTGCTTCGCCACGGCGTCGGGCATGTCAGCGGTCTTCGTCGCCCTCGCCGCGCTGCTGGGCCAGGGCGACCGGGTGGTCAGCTCGCGCTCGCTCTTCGGGTCGTGCTTCGTGATCCTCGACGAGATCCTGCCCCGGTGGGGCGTCGAGTCGGTCTTCGTCGACGGCGCCGACCTCGAGCAGTGGCGCGAGGCCCTCAGCGTCCCGACGACTGCGGTCTTCTTCGAGACCCCCAGCAACCCGATGCAGGAGCTGGTCGACCTCGCCGCAGTGTCGCAGCTGGCCCACGCGGCCGGCGCGAAGGTCGTCGTCGACAACGTCTTCGGCACGCCGGTCTTCAGCAAGCCGCTCGAGCACGGCGCCGACATCGTCGTCTACTCCGCCACGAAGCACATCGACGGCCAGGGCCGCGTGCTCGGAGGGGCGGTGCTCGGGCCCCGGGAGTTCATCACGGGTCCGGTCAAGAACCTCATGCGCCACACCGGCCCGTCGCTGTCGCCCTTCAACGCCTGGACCCTCGTCAAGGGGCTCGAGACCATGGCCCTGCGGGTGGAGCGCCAGGCGTCGAACGCGCTCACGTTCGCCACCGCGCTCGAGGCTCACCCCAAGGTGACCCGGGTGCTCTACCCCTTCCTGCCCTCGCACCCGCAGCACGAGCTGGCCAAGGCCCAGATGGGCGGCGGCGGCACGGTGGTGACCTTCTTCCTCGACGGTGGCAAGGACGAGGCGTTCCGTTTCATGAACGCCCTGCAGGTCATCGACATCTCCAACAACCTCGGTGACGCCAAGTCGATGGCCACCCATCCGAGCACGACGACGCACCGCCGGCTCGGCCTCGAGGGGCGGGCCGCGGTCGGCATCACCGACGGCACCATCCGCATCTCCGTCGGGCTTGAGGACGTGCGCGACCTCGTCGACGACGTCACGGCGGCGTTGCAGCAGGTCTGAGCCGGGACGCTCCGTACCCAGGTGGCGTGCTGTCGTCGACCCAAGGGCGGGCTGAACGGGCACCTCGGGCGCAACAGGGCAACGGGTGGGGAAGGGGTGGCGGCGCTGCTCAGGTGACCAGGGCGAGGGCTCCCAGCGCGGCGGCCACGGCGACGGCGGCGCAGAGCAGGCCCTCGCGGGCGAGGTACGACGGGCTGACCTCGAGGCCGGCCGACCGGCAACGCTGGCGCCACAGCAGCGTCGCCAGCGAGGCCCAGACGGTGACGAGGGGGCCGACGTCGACCCCGACGAGCAGCGCGACGAGTCGGGCGGCGGCGTCGGACGACACGGACTCCACAGCGAGGTAGGCCGGCAGGTTGTTGACGACATTGCCCGCCAGCGCTCCCACCGCTCCCACGCGGAAGAGAGCCCCGGCCCCGCCGCCGGTGCCGACGAGCGAGGCGAGCAGGTCGCGCAGGCCGTGGTCGAGGGCGAGCTGCACCGCGACGAAGAGCACGCTGACCCCGATGACCATCGGCCACGGCACCGAGATGCGCTGCAGCATCGAGCGGTCCCGCACGAGCAACGTGACGAGCAGGACCACCGCGGCGACGCTCGAGGGGATCCACGGCGTGAGCCCGGCGACGAAGGCCGGCCCGAGGGCGAGGCAGCACGCGCCCGCGACGAGCAGCAGCGCGCGGTCGTGCGGCTGGGGCGGCGAGGGAGCGGCATACGTGCCCGACAGGGCCTTCCGGTGGCGCACGGCGAGCAGCGCCACGGTCGCGGCGATGGCGGCCAGGGCAGGAGCCCAGGCGAGCCGGAGGTAGCCGGCCTGGCCGACGCCGAGAGCGTCGAGGCGATGCAGGGCCAGCAGGTTGGTGAGGTTGGAGACCGGCAGCAGCAGCGAGGCCGTGTTGGCCAGCCACAGAGTCGTCATCGCGAACGGCAGGGGCGGCAGGCCGACCTGCCGAGCCACGGTCACGGCCACGGGGGTGAGCAGGACCGCGGTCGTGTCGAGACTGAGCACGATCGTGCAGACGCAGGCGAGGGCGACGACGAGCAGCCACAGCGCCCACACCCGGCTGCGACCCGCACGGGCGGCCCAGTGGGCGGCGACGTCGAAGACCCCGGCGAGGTCGGACGCCTCGGCCACGACGGTGATGGCGACGAGGAAGCCGAGGACGGGCAGCACTCGGCCCGCGAGCTCGGCCAGCTCGGCCGTCGACAACGCCTAGCCCCTGGGGACCGCGTCGAGCACCCATGGCTGACCGGCTCTCGTCGGCTCGGCCAGGTGCACCTCGAAGCGTCGGGCGACGACGTCGGCCACCCCGCGCGGCGTGCGCACGTCGAGCCCGACCTCGACGAGGTGACGGGCGACGAGACCGCGGGTGTGCTTGGCCATGTGGGTCGCGCCGGGCACGCGCACGTGCACCCAGCGGCGCGCGAGGGGACCCTGCGGGACCCACGCTGCGGCATACGTCGAGCTGCGGCAGTCGACGACGACACCGCGTCCGGCGGTCTCGGGCAGCACCCGCGCCAATGGCTCGCGCCAGACGGAGGCGAGCGGGCCGAGGGGCGGCAGGTTGACCCCCATCGACAGCCGGTATGCCGGGATGCGGTCGCCCAGCCGCACCGCCCCGAAGAGGGCGGAGACGACGACCAGCCAGCGGTTCGCGCGTCGTCGCGCGGCGGGGTCGAGGGTGGCGAGGTCGAGCGCCTCGTAGAGCACACCGCTGTAGGTCCTGCCGGCTGGCGCGGTCGGGGAGGTCTCGAGCCGGGTGTTTCGCTCGACCTCGGCGGTGAGGGTGGGCGGCACCCCGAGGACGGCGAGGGCGTCGGGCGCGGCGCTCACCCCGGCGAGTGCCTCGAGCACGGCGCTGCGGGTGCCGGTGAGCTCGGGGAAGGTCAGTGTCTCGAGATCCAGCGGCAGGCCGCGGCGTGCCGGGGTCTTGCTCTCGGAGGGCGGCAGGAGGACGAGCACCAGCAGACACTAGCCGGATCGGGTGAACGGATCGTGTGTGCCCCCGTGGTGGTCCCCACGTCGGTGCCCCGTCGCTCCAGGTCCTGTCGGGAGCCACCCCTAGAGTGCGTCCATGGCCTCGCGCGTCTTGCGATATCGCACCTCAACACCTGTTCCGACCACGACCACCTTGTCCGACGAGGCAGCGCTTCTCGAGCGGTTCCGGGTGATCCGCCAGGAGCAGGGGGTGCCGAGCGAGTTCCCCTCCGCCGTTCTCGTCGAGGCCCAGCGTGCGGCAGGGTCGGTCGCGCTCCCCGAGCGCGACG
>JALYVC010000374.1 GCA_030853445.1 Actinomycetota bacterium
CGGTCGGAGGCTGTCGACCTCGGGTCCCAGCAGGGTATCGGGACGGCAAGCCGGTTCGGCGCCCCTGCTGCCGGGCACCGGGGAAGTTCTCGGACCCGAGACCCATCCGACCGGGCGACGGCTCCGAAGCACCGTCAGCAGGGGGTACGACCTAGGACGCAACGACGCGAGAGGTATGCCATGACCGCCATCTCATCCCCGTCCCACCAGGGGCGACGGGACCCTGACCAGCCAGAGGGGGCCGGCGGAACGAGCCGCCGCTCGTTCCTCGGCTTCGTGCTCGCCGGGACCACCCTCGCCGTCGCGGTCGACCTGTCGGCCGGCGCGACACCGGGCTGACGCCGCGATCCCGTCGCCGCCATCGGTGCCGGAGCTGTTCGACCTCGTGGACCTCGAGACCTTCTCGCCCCGGCCCACCTCGGCGCTCATCACGATCACGATGGACTCCGCGGGGGTGGCGCACTTCGCCATCCCACGGGCGGAGGTCGGCCAGGGGATCACGACTGCGGCCGCGATGATCATCGCCGAGGAGCTCGACCTGCCGCTCACCAAGGTCGACGTCAGCCTGGCCCCCGCCCGGCCGGAGCTGGTGTTCAACCAGCTGACCGGTGGCTCGAACACGATGAACTCGATGTTCACCCCGATCCGTGTCGCCGCCGCAGTCGCCCGCGGGGCGCTGCTGCAGGCCGCGGCCCTCGAGCTCGGTGTCGCGGTGTCCGCGCTCACGACCCGGGCCGGGGTCGTCAGCGGTCCGGGCGGAACGAGTCGGACCTACGCCGAGCTGGCGACCAAGGCGGCGAGCGCCACCACGCGCCCCGTGTCCGTGACCTTGAAGAAGCAGGCCGACTTCACCCTTATCGGGACCCCGCAGAACCGGCTGGACGCGCTCGCCGCGGTGACCGGACAGAAGCAGTTCACGATGGACCTCGTGGTGCCGGGCGCCCTGCCCACGATGGTCTGCCGCCCCCCGACGCTCAACGGCTCCCCTCGGAGCATCCTCAACCTCGCCACCGTCAAGGGGATGCCGGGCGTCACCGACGTCGTCATGGTCACCACCGGGGTCGCGGTCCGCGCGGCCACCTTCGGGCAGTGCATCGACGCCGTCCGGGCCCTCGACGTGCAGTGGAACCCCGGGTCGGTCGAGGGAGTGTCCGACGACACGGTCCTGGCCAGGCTCAAGGCCGCCGAGCTGCCGATGGCCGTGCCCCGGGTGCCGATCCTCACCCAGCAGGTCGACCTGCGTTTCGAGTTCATGTTCCGCAGCAGCGCGGCCCTCGAGCCGAACTGCGCGATCGCCGACGTGCGTCCCGACCGGGCCACGGTCTGGGCGGGGCTGAAGTCACCGATCGTGGCCCAGGTCAACATCGCCAAGGCGGTCGGCCTGCCACAGACGGCGGTCACCGTCAACGTCATGACGAGCGGAGGCTCGTTCGGACACAAGCTCTTCGGCGACGGGGCGATCGAGGCAGCCACGATCTCGAAGGCGATGGGCAAGCCGGTACGGCTCATGTGGCACCGGTGCGACGAGCCCCGTGAGGGCCGCACCCACCCGATGGCCACCTCGCGCATCCGGGCCACGATCCTGGCCGGCAACGTCCTCACCTTCGAGCAGCGTCACACCAGCGTCAAGACCGACTTCTCCCACGGGCTGGGCGAGCGGCTGACGGCGATGGCGGCCGACCTGTCGGCCAACCTCGGCGGTCTGGGCCTCTCGGAGAGCATCTTCACCCTGACCCAGGAGCTGCCCTACAACTTCGGGGTGGTCACCCAGCTGCTCAACGAGGTCGACCTGCCCTTCAACGCCGGCAGCATGCGGGCGATCTACTCGCCCGACGTCGCCTGTGCCAACGAGCTGTTCATCGACCAGCTGGCCAAGAAGCTGCGCAAGGACCCCGTGGCCTTCCGTCTGGCGTTCCTGCGCAACGCGCGGGTCAAGGCCGTCCTGCAGAAGGTGGCCCAGGTCGGCACGTGGGGGCGCAAGATGCCCGCGGGTACGGCCCAGGGCATCGCCATCCACAGCGAGTACAAGGGCGCCACGGCCGTCCTCGTCGAGATCGACTGCCGACCCGCGACGGTGAAGCGTCCCATCCGCGACGGGGTCACCGGCCCGCGGGTGACCAAGGCGGTCATCGCCGTCGACGCCGGCCTCGTGGTGAACCCCACCGGCCTCGAGGCGCAGATGCTCGGGGGCATCAACGACGGCATCGCGCTGGCGCTCACCAGCAGCAACCACCTGCAGGACGACGCCTTCCTCGAAGGCAGCTGGGACAACTACTTCTACACCCGGCAGTGGAACACCCCGCTCACGACGCAGGTCGTCATCATGCCGTCGAACGGCACCGTCCCGGGCGGCGCAGGAGAGGCCGGCGTGCCGGCGACGGTGGCGGCCACCGCGTGCGCCTACGCCCGCGCCACGGGCACCGTGCCCACGAGGTTCCCCATCAACCACGGCACGCTCTCGTTCGTGCCGAAACCGTTCGTCCCGCCGATCCCCCCGTCGCCCACCGACGGCCTCTCCTACACCTACTGACCCCCCTGAACTCGACGAGGAGGAGTCATGGCCAAGCACAGCTTCATGCTCAACGGACAGAAGGTCAGCGTCGACGTCGAGGACTCGGTGCGTCTGCTCTGGGTCCTGCGTGACGTCCTGGGAGTGACCGGTCCTAAGTACGGCTGCGGGATCAACGTCTGCAAGGCGTGCACGTCCCACATCAACGGCAAGGCCTTCAACCCCTGCTCCGTGCAGGTCAAGGACATCGCCGAGACCGACGAGATCACCACCATCGAGGGCCTCGCCCGGACCTCCGGGCAGGGGCTGCACCCGATGCAGCAGGCGTGGCTCGACCGCGACGTCGTGCAGGTGCGGCTACTGCCAGCCCGGCCAGATCATGGCCGCGGTGGCGCTGGTCAACAAGGTGCACGCCTCCGGCCGCGGGGGGG
>JALYVC010000387.1 GCA_030853445.1 Actinomycetota bacterium
CGGGTCAACAACAACAACGGCATCGACCCCACCGATGGTCTGTCCTACTTCGTGCGCACCTTCGACCAGGACTCCAGCCTGGCGACCGCGCCCGGCTGGGACCCGGTGACCGGCATCGGCGTCCCGAACCCGGCGTTCCTCGCCGCGGTGAGCACCACGCCGTAGCCGCACCTGCTCCACCACCACCTCTACCACCTCCACCGCCTGCAGCACGGGGCGTCCTCCCCACCGGGAGGGCGCCCCGTCCTGCGGATCGGGCGAGACCGGGTCAGGAGCGGACGTGGGAGCGGCCGAGGGCCGCCCCGGCGGCGGCGAGCAGGGCGTCGACGAGGATGAGCAGGACCCGCGAGCCGACGACGACCGCCACCACCTGCCCGGAGTCGAGCGTGGTGCCGAGGACGAAGCCGAGGACCACCTCGCGCATCCCGGCACCAGCGGGGGCCGGGAGGAAGAGCACCCCGGCCGGTACCGCCAGGCTCATCGCGCCGACACAAAGCATCGCGGTCCGCCACGACAGCGGCTGGCCGGCGGAGACGAGCACGAGCAGGTGAGCCCCGAGGAAGACCCACGACACCGTGGCCCACCACGACGCCCGTAGTGTCGCGACTCCGGTCATCTGCAGCCGAAGGGGGGCGCGGCGCACCAGCTTCAGGGCGAGGTCCAGCAGGAAGGGCAGTGTCCGAGGCAGGGCCAGCACCACGACCAGCGGCAGGGCCGCCAGGGCCCACCAGAACTGGCGCAGGGCCTGCGGCGAGGAGAAGGGCAGGAGCAGTCCCGCGAGGACGAGCCCGGCCGACATGCTGAGCACAAGGGTCACGAGGTTGGCGGCGAGCATGGTGGCCCGGGTCGCCCCCCGCTGGCGTCCCGCCTCCATCTGCATGACGATGGGCCACACCGAGCCGGGAAGGTACTTACCCAGCTGGCTGACGAAGAACAGACGGGCAGCGTCGCGTGCCCCCAGCGGGACTCCCAGCCCGAGGAGCACGGCGCGCCACTGCAGGGCGGTGGCGCCGACACCCACCACACCGAAGAGGGTGCTGAGCACCAGCCCACCCGGCCCGACGCGGTGGGCGGTGTCGACGAAGGCCTGGCGGTTGCGAACGACGGCATAGGCCAGCGCGGCGACGACCAGCGTCAACAGCACGACACCGGTCACCCGACGCCACCGCGACGGCGACGGCAAGCCAGCTGACGCCTCGGACAGCTCCGACAGCTCGGACAGCTCGGACAGCTCAGACACCTCAACCAGCTCGGACGGACGGACGACCGACACGTCGACCGGGTCCGCGGGACCCGCAGGATCACCGACGGGGCCGACGGGAGTCATGCCACTCCTCTCGAGCGCGGACGGGACATCGTAACCTCGGGGGCGCACGGCACCATCTTCCCGACCACCAAGGAGCCAGACCCATGCGCATCGTCGGCTTCGGCACCTACGACCGGGACAAGCACCCTCGAGCCGGCATTCTGCTCGACGGGATGCAGACCCTCGGCGCGACGGTCGTCGAGCTCAACCGGCCGCTCGGCTTCAGCACCGCCGAGCGCGTCGCCATGCTCGGCCGGCCCCTGACCGCCCACCGGCTCGTCACCCGGCTGCTGCGCTGCTGGGTCGGCCTCGTCGTCGACCGCACGAGGCTGCGCACCCGCCCCGACGCCGTGCTCGTCGGCTACCTCGGACACTTCGACGTCGTCCTCGCCCGGCTCCTCTTCCCCCGCACCGTCGTGGTGCTCGACCTGCTCGTCTTCGGGGCCGACACGGCCGCGGACCGCGGGGTCCGGCGAGGCGTGCGCTTGCGGCTCCTCGGGGCGCTCGACGCCCTTGCCGTACGGTGTGCCGACGTCGTCCTGCTCGACACGGCGGAGCATGCCGACATGCTGGCTCCGGCAGTGCGCGCCCGTGGGGTGGTGGTGCCGGTCGGCGCCCCCGACTCGTGGACCGGGCCGGAACCGGTGGCCCGCCCGGGCGGGCCCCTGCGCGTCGTCTTCTACGGCCTCTTCACCCCGCTGCAGGGGGCCCCGGTGATCGGTGCGGCCCTCGCCCTGATGGCCCAGCGCGGGGCGGACGTGCGGGTGACGATGGTCGGCGACGGACAGGACCTCGTCGAGACGCGGCGGCTCGCCGGGGACGACAACCCCCTCGCCACCTGGACCTCCTGGCTCGACCCGGACGAGCTGCGTCGGCTGGCCGGCGAGCAGGACGTCTGCCTCGGCATCTTCGCCGACTCCGGCAAGGGCCTGCGGGTCATCCCCAACAAGGTCTACCAGGGGGCGGCGGCGGGCTGCGCCATCGTCACGTCCGACACCCCGCCACAGCGTCGGGCCCTCGGTGACGCCGCCCGCTTCGTGCGCCCGGGAGACGCGGCGGCCCTCGCCGACGCGCTAGGCTCGCTCGCGGCCGACCCAGCGGCGGTCCTTCGACTGCGGCGTGCGGCGCACGACCGGGCCAGCTCGCAGTTCACCCCGCCCCGGGTGGCCGAGGTGGCCCTGGAGGCCGTCGGCGCGGCTCTCGCCCGCCAACGCATCCCGCAGCACCGGTGACACCCCACCTGCATCCATCGGGCACCACCAGGGCCCATCGACTCCCCCTCAGATTCCGCGGAAGGCAGCTCCCCCTCATGGCAGCATCCCCGACCCCCAAGGTCGCGCTCACCCCGATGGCGACGCTGCGCTGGAACGTCGTCGGCCGCGAGATCGACGCGCTGGCTCCTCGAAGTGTGCTGGAGGTCGGGTGCGGCCAGGGCGGGTACGGCACGCTCATCGCCGCTCGCGCCTCCGACTACGTCGGCGTCGAGCCCGACGCCGCCTCGTGCGACGTCGCCCGCGCCCGGATCAGCCCCCTCGGTGGACGGGTCGAGTGCGGCACGACCGACGACATCCCCACCGACCCCGTCTTCGACCTGGTGTGCGCCTTCGAGGTCATCGAGCACCTCGAGGACGACACCGCCGCGGTGCGCGACTGGGCCCAGCGGCTGCGTCCCGGAGGGGCGCTCATGGTGAGCGTGCCGGCCTGGCCGGACCGCTTCTCGCCCATGGACGAGCTCGTCGGGCACTTCCGGCGCTACACCCCGGCCGACCTCGAGCGGGTGCTCACCGCCGCCGGCCTCGACGGCGCCCGGACGACGCTCTACGGGTGGCCGCTCGGCTTCGCCCTCGAGGGTGTGCGCAACCGCATCGCGGCCCGGCGCGCGTCGTCCTCCGGTGGGGGTCACGAGGACTCCATGTCGACGCGCTCGGCCGCCAGCGGCCGTCTCTTCCAGCCCCGCACGCTGATGGGCGACGTCATCCGGCTCGGTGTCGCGCCCTTCACCCGCCTCCAGTCCCTCCGACCCGGCTCCGGCACCGGCCTGGTGGGGATCGCCACCAAGGCCTGAGCGCTTGTCCTCGTCATCGACCTACCTCGTCGTGGGTCTCTCGCTCCTGCTCGCGGTCGTGCTTCCTCGAGCGCTGTCCCGCTTCCCGGTGTCCCCGCCGATGGTCCTCGTCGGCGTCGGGATCCTCATCGGCCGGTCCCCTCTCACCAGGGGTCTCGACGCCGACCCGGTGACCCACCGCGGGGTCATCGAGCACGTCACCGAGCTGACGGTGCTGCTCGCCCTCATGGGGGTGGGTCTGGCCCTCGACCGCCCGTTGACCCCACGCGACCGACGCTCGTGGGCCCGCTGGTCGCCCGCCTGGCGGCTGCTCGCCGTCGGGATGCCGATCACCATCGCCGGCGTCGCGCTCATCGGCTGGGTCGCCCTCGGAGTGGCCCTGCCGACGGCGGTGCTCCTCGGTGCCGCGCTCGCCCCCACCGACCCGGTCCTTGCCTCCGACGTGCAGGTGGAGGGCCCCCGCGTCGCGACGGGGGACGAGATCGACCGCGGCATCGACGGCGAGGTCGACGAGCACGACGAGGTGCGCTTTGCCCTGACCTCGGAGGCCGGGCTCAACGACGGGCTCGCCTTCCCCTTCGTGCACCTCGCGATCCTGCTGGCCGGAGTCGGCTCGGTGGCGACCTGGGGCGGTTACTGGGTCGGATGGCACCTGGTGCTGCAGATCGTGCTCGGCGTCGCCGTGGGGGTCGGGGTGGGCCGGGCCCTGGCCGCCGTGGCCTTCCGCTCCCCCCGGCCGGTGCTGCGGCTGGCCGAGCAGGGCGACCCCCTCCTCGTGGTCGCCGCGCTGCTGACGTCCTACGGCCTCAGCGAGCTCGTCGGTGGCTACGGCTTCCTCGCGACCTTCGCGTGCGCCATGACGATCCGGGCCGCCGACCGCTCGCACGGCTACCACGAGGCGATGCACGGGGTGGTCGAGCGCCTGGAGCGCCTGCTCACCCTCTTCGTCCTGCTCGCCCTCGGGGTGGCGATGACCCACGGCCTGCTCGCGGCGCTCGACGCGCGTGGCATCGTGCTCGGTGTCGCCCTCGTCTTCGTCGTGCGACCGCTCGCCGGTCTCGTCGCCCTGCGGGTCAAGCCGCGTCGGCTCGGTGAACCCGGGGCCCTCACCCGGTCGGAGGCGCTGGTCACCGCGTTCTTCGGCGTCCGCGGCATCGGTTCGGTCTACTACCTCGCGTATGCCGCCGGCCACGCCGCCTTCGCCGAGGAGCGCTGGATGTGGTCGGTCATCTGCTTCACGATCGTGCTCTCGGTACTCGTCCACGGCATCGCCGTGACGCCCGCCCTGCACTGGCTGGACCACCGCCGCGGGGCGGCGACGGCCGAGCGGGGCGACGACTCGAGCGCCGCCGGTGAGCCGGCCTACTGAGCCGGCCCACCCCCGCTCGTGCTGCGAGCGGTTTGCCGGGGACCGTCGACGGGCATCTCGCCGGACATGCTCCCCACCACGTGCACGCTCCCCCTCGGGGACCGACCCCTGGCGCAGGAGACGGAGGATCAGCCTCGTGAGCGGACCGCCAGCAGGACGGCGTCGACCACCGCGATGAGGGCCCCGACCACGAAGGGCAACCGGCCCCGGGCGAACGCCCCCACCGCTCCCCCGACCACGCAGACGCCGAGCACGACCACCGCCCAGGCGGGCGGGCGCCCGGGGCCGAGCACCGCCGCCACCGTGCCCCCCACGAGCAGCAGCACCGCCGTGACCCGCGTGACCGGGGCCCCCAGTCGGTGCGGCAGCCCACGCACCCCGGCCCGCACGTCGTCCTCCAGGTCGGGCAGCACGTTGAGCAGGTGGGCAGCGACGCCGAGCAGGGCCCCGGTGAGCGTCATCCAGGGTGGCGCCACATACACGCCGTGGGACGATGGTCCGGCAAGCGTGATCACCGAGGGCAGCGCTCCGAAGGCGACCGCATACGGGAGGGGAGAGGCCACGGTGGCTTTGAGGCCGAGGTTGTATGCCCAGCCACCGGCCACCCCGAGCCCGAGGTGGACCGCGGCGGAGGCGGGGCCGACGGCGAGCGAGAGCGCCACGCACGCGACGAGGGCGGCCCCTGTCGCGACGCGCAGGGCCCGCACCGAGACCTGGCCCAGCGCCGCCGGCTTGTCGGCGCGCTGCGCCTGCCGGTCGCGCTCGGCGTCGAGCAGGTCGTTCGACCAGCCGATCGAGAGCTGGCCCGCGAGCACGGCGGCCACGACCAGGCTGCCCGTGAGCAGACCCCTACCCGTCGCGACGGCGAGACCGACCGCCACGGCGGTCACCGCGATGCAGGGGCCGGGATGACACGCGCGAGCCAGCTGCACCGCCGAGGGACCAGTCACCTGACGAGCGTAGGCAGCGCGGCTGGCCCCCGCCCGGCGGCCAGCACCGTCCTCGCCGTGGCCGCGGCCCTGCCGGAGCACCGCTACCCGCAGTCGGAGGTCACGGCGGCGGTCGGCGACATGCTCGGGGTGGATGGCCGCCAGCGGGCCCTGATGCAGAGACTTCACGCCAACTCCGGTGTGGCACACCGGCACACGGCGCTCCCGCTCGAATGCTACGCCGGCCTGGCCGACTTCGGCGCCCGCAACGACGCCTTCATCGCCGCCGCGGTCGAGCTGGGCTCGCAGGCGGTGTCGAGGGCTCTGGCTGCTGCTGGACTGAGCCCCGAGGACGTCGACGTCATCATGTCCACCACCGTCACCGGTCTGGCGGTGCCGTCGCTCGACGCCCGCATCGCCGGCCGCCTCGGCATGCGCGACGACGTCAAGCGCGTCCCGCTGTACGGGCTCGGCTGCGTGGCCGGAGCGGCCGGCATCGCGCGGTTGCACGACCACCTCGTGGGTCACCCCGACGACGTCGCGGTGCTGCTCTCGGTCGAGCTGTGCAGCCTCACCATCCAGCACGGTGACACCTCGACGGCCAATCTCGTCGCGACCGGCCTCTTCGGTGACGGCGCCGCGGCCGTGGTCCTCGCCGGCACCCGGGGCGCCCCGGGAGCGGTGCCGCAGCTCTCGCCACAGGGCCCCTCCGTGCCTCCGCCCGGGGTGGTGGCGACCCGCAGCCGCCTCTACCCCGACACCGGCCGGGCGATGGGCTGGGACGTCGGTGCGGGCGGGCTCAAGATCGTGCTCGGCGTGGAGGTGCCCGACCTCGTGCGCACCCATCTGCGTGACGACGTCGACCGCTTCCTGGCCCAGGAGGGGCTCACCCGCGCCGACATCGGCTGGTGGGTGGCCCACCCGGGTGGGCCCAAGGTGCTCGAGGCCATGCAGGAAGCCCTCGAGCTGGAGCGTGAGGACCTCGGCGTCACCTGGCGCTCGCTGGCGGCGATCGGCAACCTCTCGTCGTCGTCGGTTCTCCACGTGCTCGCCGACACCCTGCGCGAGCGACCGCCCGCGCCGGGCAGCCACGGGCTGCTGCTCGCCATGGGCCCGGGCTTCTGCCTCGAGACCGTCCTGCTGCGCGCGGGCACGCCGTGACGTCACTCGCGAGGTCGGCACGGTGACCGCAGGCTGGTACACCGTCGTCGTCCTGCTGGTCGCCCTCGAGCGCCTGGCCGAGCTGGTCGTAGCCCGTCGGCACCTCGGCTGGGCGCTCGCTCGCGGCGGCGTCGAGAGCGGGCAGCGGCACTACCCCGCGATGGTGGTGCTCCATACGGGCCTGCTGGTGGGGTGCCTCGTCGAGGCGTGGTGGCGCCGGCCCGAGGGGCGGCCGCTGCTCGCCGTGACCGCGCTGCTGGTCGTCGTCCTGGCCCAGGCTCTGCGCTGGTGGTGCATCCGCACGCTCGGGCCGCAGTGGAACACCCGCATCGTCGTCGTTCCCGGCCTGTCAGCCGTGCGCACGGGCCCGTATGCCGTGCTCCCCCACCCCAACTACGTCGCCGTCGCCCTCGAGGGGCTGGCGCTCCCGCTGCTCGGCTCCGCCGTCGTGACGGCGGTCGCCTTCACGGTGCTCAACGCCGTCCTCATGGCCGTGCGGATCCCGGCCGAGGAGGCGGCGCTGCGTGCTGCGTCACCCGTGTCCGAGCAGGCGGGCTGACCCGGTGGACGACCTGCTCGTGGTCGGCGGCGGACCGGTGGGTCTGGCGACCGCCCTGCACGCGGCCCGGGCCGGGTTGACCGTCTCGGTGCTGGAGCGACGGGTGGGCCCGGTCGACAAGGCGTGTGGCGAAGGGCTCATGCCCGCCGCCGTCGCGGACCTGCACGACCTCGGCGTGGCCGAGGAGCTCATGCGGGGTGGGATGCCGATCACCGGCATCACCTACGTCTCGGGGCACCGTCAGGTGACGGCGCCCTTCTCCGGTGGGGAAGGGCTCGGGGTGCGGCGTACCCACCTGGCGTCCGTCCTCGCCGCGGCCGTGGCCCGGGCCGGCATCAGCGTCCACCACGGCACCGCGGTCGAGGTGCTGCCCGAAAGCCGGCGGGTGGGGGTCGTGGAGGCCGACGGCCGGGCCCGGTTCGCCCGCCACGTCGTGGCCGCCGACGGCCTGCACTCCCCCGTGCGGCACCTGCTCGGGCTCGACGCCCGCCCGCCCCGGCGGCCTGAGGGCGACCGCCACGGCCTGCGCCGACACGTGCGAGTCGCTCCCTGGACCTCGTGCGTCGAGGTGCACTGGGGCGCGCTGGCCGAGGCCTACGTC